>VBAO01000511.1 GCA_005883865.1 Candidatus Segetimicrobium genomatis | reverse complement strand
AAAGAAATCGTAGGGCGGCGTGTGGCTCTTCAGCCGCTCGATCTGAGCCGTAAACTCCTTCTGGTCGAGGTCGGCGCCAATGACATCGTATTTGATCCCGTGCTTCTGCAGGACCCCGATGAGCACGTCCCGATGGCTCTGTCCGCCGTCCGTCTTCTCGTACAGCACCACGACATTCTTGAACCCGGCCGCCGCGATCCAGTCCCCGTACTGCGTCGCGATGAGCGCCTGACAGGGGGCGAGCCGGAACACTTCCGGGTATCCCTTCGCCGTGATCTTGTTCGCCCACACGTCGGCCGCCAGGATCGGGGTCCCGGCCTTGTGGACGACCTCCATCTCGGCGAGGAACACGGAACTGTGAAACTCGCCGAAGATCGCGGCGACGTGCTCCTGCGCGGTCAGCCGCTCCGCGGCAGCCGTCCCTTCCTCCGGCAGGCCGCGGGTATCCTGGTAGCTGACCTCGACGGGCCGGCCCAGCACCCCGCCCTTGGCGTTGATCTCGTCCGTGGCGAGGATCGCGGCGTCCTTCATCAGCTGGCCGTCCGCGTATCCCCCCGGGGGCGACAACGGGCCGACTTCGCCCAGCTTAATTGGAGTGGCGGCCTGCACCCCCCAGCGGAGCGTTCCGATTGGGGCCAGAATCAACCCGGCGACCAGGATGACGACGACTCCCCCGATCAGCAATCGGCTATTGATTTGCATTACTCCCCCTCCTCTCTTGATCTGCGGGCACGCACCGAACCGGATCCAAACGTCTGATCGGAACTGGCCCCCCCGATATGCGAGGAATAGTGGATGGCGCGGTGCGAAGCTGCCTGCTGCGAAGGCCACGTCCCGGCACCCATCCCCTTCATCCACCGTAAGGGAAATTCCTCCCCTCCTGTCCGGCCCAAGGCCGCGGGGGCGTGAAAAGTGTGTTAAAGACGCGTGGGTTGAAGGGCGTCAGCCGGCCTACCAGCAGGAGGATGGCGATCGCGGGAAACGTCGCAATCCACCACTGGTCCATGAGAAACGTCCGCCCCTCCGAGACCATCAACCCCCACTCGGGGGTGGGAGGCTGGGCGCCGAACCCGATGAACGCGAGGCCCGCCGAGACGAGGATGATGCTCCCCACGTTGAGGGTCGCCTGAATGAGGAGCGGCGCCAGCGCGTTCGGGATGAGGTGCCGCACGATGATCGCCACGTCCGTGGCGCCCTCCGCCCGGGCGGCTTCGATATAGTCGCGGGTCCGCAGAGACAGCACCTGGCCTCGGATGAGCCGCGCATAGGTCGGCCACGAGGTAATCGCGATCGCCACCAGCGCGTTCGTCAGGCTGGGGCGCAGGATCGCCGAGATCGCCATCGCCAGGATCAGGGCGGGGAACGCGAGGAACATGTCGGTGAGGCGCATCAACGCCT
>VBAO01000101.1 GCA_005883865.1 Candidatus Segetimicrobium genomatis | reverse complement strand
CTCGTCACCGCCCGCCGCGGCGGAATGGGAACCGGCGGCCCATCGGTGGGCGTCAACTACATCTCGGGGTCCTCGCAGGCGGTCCAGTCGATGACGCTGCCCCTGCGCGCCGTCCCCCAGGGAGCCCGCGCCCTGTTCATCGACGACTTCCTGCGGGGCGGTGGGACCGCGCGTGGGGTCTACGATCTCATGCGGGAATTTCAGGCCGAGATCGTCGGGATCGGCGTGTTGATTGAGACGACGCAACCCCGGGAAAAACTCGTCGATCGGTACGTGTCCCTGCTGGCGTTCGACGGCGCCGACGAGGCGGAAGGCCTCATCCGCATCAGCCCCAGCCGGTGGGCGTCGGGGGACCCGGCCCGGTAGATCGCCCGCTCTTCCCGACGCACTCAGGCGTGATCAGCCTACCGCCACACCTCGCATCCGACCAAATATCTGATCAAACGTTAGTTTAGTAACTACGTAAGAAATCCATTGACACGTTAATCTAACAATGTTAGATTAATGCCCGAAGGTAGGTGATTAGAGATGGGGGTCAAGGAGCGACGGGATCGGGAGCGCCTTGGGATGCGGCGCGCCATCCTCGACGCGGCCAGGGAAATCGCGGCCCACGAAGGGTGGCACGCGGTGACAATCCGGCGGATAGCGGAGGTAATCGAGTATAGTCCCCCCACGATCTACGAGTACTTTCCGAGCAAGGAAGCGCTGCTCGTCGAGGTATCTCACGAGGCCTTCGGCCTTCTGCTGGGCGACCTGCGGGGCGCCCGCGATGCGACCCCAGATCCGCGCGAGCGGCTCCGGTCGATGGTTGCGGCCTACTGGGCCTTCGTCTGGAAGCACCCGGAACTCTACCAGGTGATTTCCGGCCTCGGCGGGGTCAACGTCTGCGAGCCCGGGGACGAGTGTCTTCACACCGAAGGCACGCAAGTGGCAGAGCTCTTCCGTGAGGTGCTGCAGACGATCCTCCCGCCGGCGAACAGGACCGCCGAGGATCTCGAAAACAAGGTGATGGTCATTTGGAGCCTGTTCCACGGCTTTACCGCCCTTCTGATGGCCGGCCGGATCCCAATGGAGGCCCGTGATCGGGCGTTGGAGCTTGGCCAGCAGGCATTGGGGGATCTCGTATCCGCCTGGTAGGCGGAGCGGCTCGCGCAACATGAAATCTCGACCGGTTCGTAGCGGTTTGCTCAACGAACCCCCCGGGTGGAGGGGGAGAGGAGCTTCAGACATGAGAGTGCGCGTTATCGTGTTGGGTCTGGTCCTGACGCTTGTGGTCGGCGGGACCATGGTGGTTCGGGCGAGGGGGCGGAGCGCGCCCCAGCCCGCCGGGTCGGCGGCGGCGCCTGCCCCCCTTCATGCGGGGACTCAGGATCCCGTGACCGTGGCCGTCGCGGCCGCGACCCGGGCCGATGTGACGGCCCGGGTACTCGCGTCGGGCTCGGTGACGAGCATCCGGGACTCCAAGATCGGCTCCAAGCTCTCCGGCCGCGTCGCGGCGGTCCTGGTGGAAGAGGGGCAGCGGGTGGCCGCGGGCACCCCCCTCCTTCGCCTGGATACCGGCGACCTCGCCGCCCAGGAGGCCCAGGCGGAGGCCAATGTGGCCGCCGCACGGGCAAATCTGGCGAGGGTGCTCGCGGGCGCGCGGCGGGAGGAGCGGCAGCAGAGTGTGAACGCGCTGCACTCCGCGCAGGCGTCCCTGAGCCTTGCCCAGGCAAACGTCCAGCGGTTGCGTTCGCTCAAGGATCAGGGGGCGGTGTCCCAGCAGGAGCTCGACGCCGCGGAGACCCAGGCGCAGGTGGCGCAGGCCGCGTACGACTCGGCCCGGCAGGCCTGGATCATGATGGATACGGGCGCGAGGCAGGAGGACGTCCAGCAGGCGCGCGCCCAGGTGGCCCAGGCGGAAGCCGGGCTCGCGCTCATCCAGGTGCAGCTGCGCGATTCCACGATCTACGCGCCCTTCGCCGGGACGATCACCCAGCGCAACGTCGAGCCGGGCGAGGTCGTGTCATCGAGTGGGTCCCAGAGTTCGCTGTTTGTGCTGAGCCAGGTGGACGATGTCTATGTCGAGTTCATCGTGCCCGCGCAGCACCGGGCCGAGCTACAGCAACGTCAGGTTGCGCAATTGATGGTGGACGGCCTCCCGGGGAAGATCTTCGAGGGCCGCGTGGAGGAGATTCGCCCGGCGGCCGATGTCGCCAGCCGGACGTTCGGCGTCAAGGTTCGGATCCCCAACCCGCAGGGGATCCTCCGGCCGGGGATGTTCGCCCGTGGCGCGATCGTGGTGGGCGTGCGCCATGACGTCCTGCAGATCCCGGAGCAGGCGCTCGTGACGGCGACCTCGGGGCCGATCGTCTTCGTCGCGCGAGACGGGCGGGCCATCCGGCAAAGCGTGACGATCGGAGACAATCACGACGGTTTGGTCGAAGTGAAGTCCGGCATCGCCGCCGGCGATCAGGTGGTCGTCCAGGGCCAGGAAGCCCTCACGGACGGCCAGCCGGTCACCCTGCACACCCCGTAGCGTCAAGGAGGATCGCCCATGCAGTGGCTCGCAGGCCTCTCGGTCCGTCGTCCCGTCCTCGCCTCGGTGATCACCCTTGCGATGGTCTTCCTTGGCGTCTTCTCGTATGGGCACCTGAACATCGAGCGCTGGCCCAACGTCGACATCCCGATCATCGTCATCTCGGTGACCGATCCCGGCGCCTCGCCGGAAGAGATCGAGAGCGACGTGACCAATAAGATCGAGGACGCGGTCGCATCGGTCAGCGGGATCGACCACCTCATGTCGACCTCCGCCGAGAGCGTGTCGATCGTGACCGTGCAGTTCGTCCTCGAAAAGAACATCGACGTCGCGGCGCAGGAGATCCAGAACAAGATCAATGCCATTCCCGATCTCCCGTCGGGGATCGATCCGCCGACCGTGTCCAAGATCGATCCGAGCGCGTTCCCCGTGATGACGCTCGCTCTGTCGGCGAACCGCCCGGTCAGGGACATCTCCGAGTACGCCGACAAGGTGCTGAAGAAGCAGCTGGAAGGCACGCCGGGGGTCGCGCAGGTGACCCTGATCGGCGACCAGCCGCGGCAGATCAACGTCTGGGTCGACCCCGACCTCCTGGCGTCCTACGGACTGCCGGTGACGTCGGTGTTGCAGGCGGTGCAGAACCAGAACGTCCAGCTGCCCGCCGGCACCGTCGACCAGGGGAACACGCAGCTGACCCTCAGGGCGCCCAGCCGCATCACGTCGCCCCAGGAGCTGGCGAACGTGGGGCTGGCGACGCGCAACGGCCAGCCGGTCAGGATCGAGAACGTGGCCCGCGTCGAGGACGGCGCGGCCGAACCCGTGACCACCGCGAACGTGAACGGCACCCCGGCGGTGCTGCTCTCGATCCAGAAGCAGTCCGGCACCAACGCCCTCAACGTCGTGCGGGATCTTAAGGTTCGCCTGCGGGCGATCGAGCCCCAGCTGGCGGCCGGGTACCACCTCCGGATCGTGCGCGACCAGTCTGTGTTTGTGGAGGCGTCCACCCACGCGGTGCAGGAGCACCTCATCATCGGCTCCATCCTGGCCGCCCTGGTGGTGCTCGTGTTCCTGTGGAATTGGCGCTCCACCCTGATCGCGGCCCTGGCGATCCCCACGTCGATCATTGCCACCTTTACCCTGATCGCGGCGCTCGGCCTCACGCTCAACACGATCACGCTGCTGGCCCTCGCCCTCGTGGTCGGGATCGTGATCGACGACGCGATCGTGGTGCTGGAGAATATCTACCGCCTGCTTCGGGAGAAGGGGATGCCGCCCGTCCAGGCGGCGATCGAGGGGACACGAGAGATCGGTCCCGCCGTGACGGCAACCACGGTGAGCCTGATCGCGGTGTTCCTGCCGCTGGCGTTCATGAGCGGGATCGTCGGCCAGTTCATGAAGAGCTTCGGCTGGACGATGGCGTTCGCGATCGCGGTCTCGCTGGTCGTGAGCTTCACCCTCACCCCCTCGCTCTCGGCCCGTTGGCTGGGCCGCGGCTTCAGGGCCGCGGCGCCCGCGGTGGATTCGCTGGGGCACGAGGAGGCCGCGCCGGCCGCCCCCGCCGCGGCGGAGCATGACCGGGGGCGGGTCTACAACGCGCTCGACCACGGGTACCGCTGGCTCCTCGAGCGCGCCCTGCGGCGCCGGTGGGTGGTCGTCATCCTGATTTTCGCGACCCTGGTCAGCATCGGGCCCCTTGGGGCCGCGGTCAACAAAAACTTCCTGCCCACGGACGATCAGTCGCAGCTCGAGGTCGTCGTGCGCGCGCCGGAAGGGTGGACGCTCGACGCCACCGACCGGTTCGGGACGCAGATGGCCACCGAGATCCGGAAGCTCGCGGGGATCGACTACACGATCGTCACGGCCGGCGACGACCCGCAGCATACCCCCAACCGCTTCACGATCTTCGTCAAGATGGTCGACCTGGACAAGCGCACGATCAGCCAGCAGGTCATGGAGGGCAAGGTCCGGGATCTGATCCAGTCCCGGTATGCGTACCTCGGGTTGCAGACCCAGGTTGGGCAGGTGTCCGAGTTCGGCGGGAGCGGCGGGTTCCAGCCGGTCGACTATGTCGTGAGCGGCCCCGACCTCAATGTCCTCACCAAGGTCGGCGACCAGGGGATCGGGATCCTGCGCTCCATCCCCGGGGTGGTGGACCCGCGCTCATCGCTCGTCAGCGGCGCGCCGCAGCTGGGGATGCAGGTGGACCGGGCCCGCGCGGCGGACCTGGGCGTCAACGCGGTCGATGCCGCCAACGCCCTGTTCATGCTCGTCCAGGGCGTCGAGGTCAAGACCGCCAAGTACACCGAGGCGGGCCAGCAGTACAAGATCGTGATCCGCGCCGACAAGCAGCACCGGTCGGCCCGGGAGGTGCTGGCCCAACTGCCTGTCTCCTCCCCGAGCCAGGGCGTGGTCGCCCTCGAGCAGGTCGTGACCGCAAGCCGGGGCACCGGACCGAGCGAGATCTCCCATTACAACCGGCGCCGCCAGGTCGAGCTGACGGCGAACCTGCTGCCCGAGGCGTCGCAGCAGACCGTGCTGCAGGTCCTCGACCGCAAAGTCCGCGCGCTCGGGCTCGGGCCGCAGTACGAGATGACGTTCACCGGCCAGGCGGCCGAGCAGGGCAAGCAGGCGGCGGCGTTCATGCAGTCGTTCATGCTGTCCTTCCTCTTTATGTACCTGGTGCTGGCCGCGCAGTTCGAGTCGTGGATCCACCCGGTGACGATCCTGCTGTCGCTGCCGCTCACCGTCCCGTTCGCGTTTCTCTCGATCCTGTTCGTGCACGGTTCGCTGAACATCCTGTCTCAGCTGGGGATCCTCGTGCTCTTCGGGGTCGTGAAGAAGAACGCGATTTTGCAGATCGACCGGGCGAACCACCTGCGGGTGCTGGGCCTCGATCGCGACGCCGCCATCGTCGCGGCGAGCCGCGATCGGCTGCGCCCGATCCTGATGACCACGATCGCGTTCGTGGCCGGCATGATCCCGCTCGCGATCTCGAGCGGGGTGGGGGCCGGGACGAACAGGGCGATGAGCTCGGTGATCATCGGCGGCCAGGTCCTCTCGTTGCTGCTGACGCTGGTCGCGATCCCCGTGATGTACTCTCTGTTCGACGACCTGGGGAAGGTGCGGGCCCCAAGCTGGCAGGCCGTCCTGGCGTGGGTGCGGGACCGTCTGAGCGCTCCGCGGTGGGAGTGGGCCACCGGCCGGGCCGTGGCCGTTTCCCCGACCCTTCCCGAAGGCGACACAGAGAGCGAAGACGCTCGCTGAGTCCGCGAGGGCCGAAACGACGAACGTGATCAGAGGGGGGAGTTCCATGGGTAGCCGATGGCTGATTTCCATCCTGCTGACGGTGATGCTGGTGGCGTCGCCGGCTCTGCCGGCGCGCGGCCAGCCTGCCGCGCCGGCTGCTCCCCCAGGTCCCCATGCTGGCGCCGCGCCCGCTCACGCTGGCCGACGCGATCACCACGGGCCTCGCGAACAACTTTCAAACCCGTGTGGCCGCGCTTGGGGTCGCGATCGCCCGGGAGCAACTTCGGGAGGCGGTGGCGCAGGAGGCGGTGACCGTGGGCGGCACCACCAGCTTCACCGCCAACTCCGTCTCGGGCGCCGGCGCCCCGCTCACCGGCACCATCTCGATCGGTGGGGGCGCTGCCCAGTCGTTCACGGCCACCGGACTCACGGGAAGCACGACCGCGACGACCACCACGTTCGGGCTGACCCTCCGCTACCCGCTCTATACGGGCGGGGCGCTCGAGTCGCAGGTGACGATCGCCCAGGCCAATGCCACGCTCGCGGAGGCGCAGTTCATCACGGCGGCGCAGCAGGTGGTGCTGTCGGTCCGGCAGGCGTATTACGCGGCGCGGGCCGCGCAGGCCAACGTCGAGGCCGCGCAGCGCGCGGTGGACGCCTCGCGGGAAAACGTCCGGGTCACAGGGGCGCGCGTGCGGGTCGGCAGCTCTCCCCAGTTCGACCTGCTCCAGGCGGAGGTCCAGCTGGCTCAGTCGGAGCAGGCGCTGACGCAGGCGCGGACAGGGATGGCGCAGGGCCAGCAGACTCTGGCGGCAACGCTCGTCGTCCCGCTCTCGACTACGTTCACGCTCGAACCCCTGATGAGCCTCCCCCAGGTGCCCGCGGACGTGACCCCGCTGATCCAGAAGGCGCTCGAGACCCGCCCCGAGGTCGCCGCGGCGCTGGCGAGCGAGCGGGCCTCGCAGGCCGCGATCGAGCTGGCGGCATCGGGCCTCAGGCCGAACATCACCATCACCGGCGGGCCGCAGATCCAGACAAGCGATCCGACGAACCGGGACGTGGTGAACTTCGCCGGCACCATCACGCTCACCCTGGCGATCCT
>VBAO01000509.1 GCA_005883865.1 Candidatus Segetimicrobium genomatis | reverse complement strand
TCATCGTCGCGTTGCTCATCGTGACCATTCCACTGGTCGCGATTGCCCGTCGCATTGATATTCCCTATCCCGTCGTGCTCATCGTCGGGGGGCTCGTGCTGGGCTTCGTGCCAAAATTGCCGCGTCTCGAACTCGATCCGAATCTCGTTCTCGTCATCTTTCTTCCGCCACTGTTGTACTGGGAGTCTGTCACGGCCCCCACCGACGAGATGCGCGCGAACGCCCGATGGATCTGGCCGATGGCCCTCGGCCTTGTCATCGCGACGATCATTGGAGTGGCGTTCACCGGCCACGCGATCGTTCCCGGAATGGGGTGGGCGGTCGCGTTTGCGCTGGGCGCCATCGTCGCGCCGACCGACGAGATCGCCGTCCTGCCGACGCTCGATCGGCTTCGGGTCCCCCGCCGCATCACCGCCATCATCGTGGGCGAAAGCCTCCTCAACGACGCCGGGGCGCTCGTGATCTACGCCGCGGCGATCAGCGCCGCCGTGACCCGCGTCTTCTCGTGGCCCGGGGCGGTGCTCCACTTTCTGCTCGCCGGGCTGGGCGCGATCGGGATTGGCTGGATCGCGGGCCGGCTGGCCGTCGAAGCGTGGCGCCGCATCGAGGATCCCCAGTTAGCCATTGTGATCTCCGTCGTGTTACCGTTCGTCGCGTATGTCCCAGCCCAGCGGCTCGGACTGTCCGGCGTCCTTGCAGTTGTGGCCGCCGGCGTGTATGTGAACCGCTTCACGCCGACCGTCATCATCCCAGCGACGCGCTTGCAGGCCGTTGGGTTTTGGGAAACGATCGTCTTCCTCGCCAACGTCGTCATCTTCACGCTCGTCGGGCTGCAACTGCGCGCAATCCTCGCCGCGCTCTCGCGCTACTCGGCGATGACTCTCGTCTCGTATGCGCTCATCATCAACGCGGTCGTCATCGGGATTCGTTTCGCATGGGTGTTTGGACAAGGCTGCCTGCCGGTCTTCAAACGCGACACCCGAGGCCGCGTCGCAACTGAATGGAAGCACCTGGTCATTACGGCGTGGGCGGGCCCGCGCGGAGGCGTCTCGCTTGCGGCAGCGCTCGCAATCCCGATCACACTGGCCGGCGGCCAGCCATTCCCGGAGCGCGACACGCTGATCTTTCTGACGTTCAGCGTCATCCTGGTGACGCTGGCGGGCGCTGCCCTCACCCTGCCGGCAGTCGTCTCTCGGCTCAAGGTCGAGGGCGACGACGTTGGCGAAATGGAAGAGAAAAAGGCGCTCGGTGCCATGGCTGCCGCAGCGATCAAACGCTACCAGCGGCGGAAGGCCCACGCTGCTCGCACCCGCGGCGCTGCGGGGGCGGAGCACGAAGACAAGGTCGCACAACAATTCGCTGGGACGGAGCAGGAGATTTTGGACGCTCAACGCTCGACTCTGATCGACCTGCGAAATCGCGGAGAGATCGACAATGTGGTCTTAAGACACCTGCAACTCATTCTGTACATGCAGCAAGTACAACTCGACGAACGCTCGCATATTTAGAGGAGTGTCGTCTTAGCCGTTATCTCGTGGACGGCAGTTTGCAGAACCGCGATTTCCGATGAAGCCCGTTGGCCGCAATCCCCTATGAAAATCTGGTGGACCCGTTCGCAAAGAATTCGAACCGCGGCGGAACTCCCCTTCCAGGCAATTCTGGCAGACGCCACTGCCGCCCCAGTTTATCAGCGCGTCGCTTCGAAGGCGCTTCACCTCCAGCAGCTCGGCCTCGGGCCTGTGGTCATCGCACGCAGATTCGGGATAGACCGTAAAACGGTGGCCAAGGCCTTGGCCTGGCTGGCGAGGTCGAGACAGGCCCCGTAGGCCTGCCACAAACGTGGCAAATACCGAACACGTGTATTGACCTACGGTCGGGCCGGTGATATGATAGGCGTTGACTATCATGGCGCTGGCCGGTCGCGAGTGGACCCTCACCGAAGCGGCGCGATCGCTAGGAGAACCCCAGCATCGGCTGATCTACCTCTGTGAAAAGGGGGTCGTCCAGCCCGACCTCGAGGATGCCAAAGGCCGCGGCAGCAGCCGCCGATTCTCGGCCCGCAACTTACTCGAGTTTGCCGTAGCCCTCCGCCTCCGTGAACTGGAGCTCCCCGCGTCCCTCATCGGCGCCGTTACCTACACCCTGCGGGCCTTCGAACGAAAGGTCCACGATCAACTCCACACCTTCCGACTGCCGGAGAGCCTCCGCGGGGCTGGTGCGCCGGACTTGCGGGTCCTCATCAGCGATGGGCGGCTCTACCTGTCCCTGGGGACGGGCAAGGACAGCCCCACAGTGTACGGCGGCATTGAGCTCAAGCGATTCGCGTCCGGAAAGGCATCCATCGGCGACCTCCAGCGCGCGCTCACTCCCCTCCCCTCTCCCAAGCGGCCGCGTCGCCACGGGCGCAATGGAGATGGGCTCAGGACTCAGGATGGGGAGACGCATGCCCGCGTGGAGATCAGCATCACGAGCATTGCGCAGGAACTCCGGCTGGAGGGCTGATTTTTTATGGGATCCATGATAGACATCGACTATCATAGGAGGGCCTGCCAGTGGCCGCCATGAGCAGCCGGGCGACATCCCCGCCGATGAAGCCGGATCAGGATCCTCCGTGGGACCCGGCCGCCAATCCAGCTGTGGCGGCCCTCCTGAATCATCTCGCAGAAGAACTGGCCCGAGAGTACGTCCGCCTGATGGAGCAAGCGGCCCAGGATGACGCAGTGGTACCGACGCCGTCCCACCAGGAGCGATAGCGATGCGCGCCGCGATCTATGCTCGATACAGCTCGGAGAATCAGCGCCCCGAAAGCATCGAGGACCAGGTCGCCGCGTGTCGCCGTCTTGCGGCCCAGCGCGGATTCACGATT
>VBAO01000510.1 GCA_005883865.1 Candidatus Segetimicrobium genomatis | reverse complement strand
GCGGTGGTCGCGACCGCAGGCAGCATCTGCGCCACCAGCGCGTTACTCATGATGTCCACCCGCTCGGTGTCCTGCACGATGCTGGCGTGCAACCGGCCGAGGTCCGCGTCCCCGTAATACGTCCTCGAGCGTGCATAACACCACTCCAGGAGCCTCTCGCGCAGCCGCCGGATGGCGATCTTCGTTACCGTGAGGGAGATATGGCGGGTCCAGAGCGTGGCGCCGGGATTGAGAAGGTTCAGGAGCAGCAAGGCGAGCCCAATCGGCGCCAAGAGGCGGGCCTGTCCCCCCGGGATCGCCTTGTCGAACGCATACTGCACCAGTTTGGCAATCGGCAGGACGGTGACGGACTGCGCGACCGCGATGGTGATACTCAGGGGCCGAACCGGCCCGGCCGCCCGGCTGGGCCTCTCGGGGCCGCGGCGTCGCCGGCGCCCGGCCCTTTGATCTCAGCGCCGTCAACAGATCCACGGGGGACTCGCCATCATGGGCTCTGGCGGGAATCGATTACGGCGTGTCCGCATTCGACTTCAACATGGGCCAGCCGGCGTCATCGACGTCATGGATGGGATCGAGCAGCAGCAAGTCTTGCATGTCGCTGTACTTGTGGAGGACCGGTGTTTCGAAGCGGGGGAGTGGACGTTCGGGTCCTGCTGCCGTCCTTCCCGGGCGTTCTTTCTCGTCAGTGTCGGCTTGATCAGGGACGATTAGGCCTTCCCTCTGCAGTTCGTCCAGGAATCGCGTGACGGCCGTCTCGATGTCACCGGCAGACGTCTCGTAACGGGCCGTGAGCCCTTCGACGATTTCCCCCGGCATCGCACCGTCGATTCGGGTCCAGATGTCATGAAACCCGCCGATGCGGTCATTGGATGCTCCTTTGGGAGCATTCTTCCTCGGACGGCCCCAACTGTTTCCCCAGCCTGCCGCCGTTTGCAATAGGCACACCTACGGCCGAAAAAGCCGTAAGTCGGTAGGTGAAACTCCCCCCTGCCCCCCCTCTTAGCATTAGGTGGTTTCCAGGCTTGAGCCACCGAGTGAATCCAGTAACGGCGCTGGGGAGATCCCTACATTCAAGGCAAGCGCCACTCGCGGGGTTAGCGAGGTGAACCGGACCCGCCTGCTCTCTCCCGGCGAGCAGACGTTCGACAACACTCTGTCTGCCCGCGGCTGGAGGAGGAGGCCCCGCGATGCGGCCAGAAATCGGGTCACCCTAATGTGTCCCAAGGCCGACGAGGGTCCCGGGAGCTTCCGGCGGGTGGTGCTCAAGGTGGGAACCACCACCCTTACCGGCGGGGGCCCGGTGGTCGACCCCCGACGCATCGCCACGCTGGCGGAGGATGTGGCCGCCACCGTCCGGCAGGGTCGGGAAGTCCTCGTCGTCTCCTCGGGCGCGATCGTCAGCGGCGCGGGGCTGCTCTCACGCAGCCGTCCGGCGCGCGATCTCCCGCAGACGCAGGCGCTCGCGGCCGTGGGGCAACCGCTCCTGATGCAACGCTACGCTCAGGCGTTCGACGCGCTCGGCCTGCGGGTGGGGCAGGTCCTCCTGACCCAGCGGGACTTCGCGATCCGGCGTCAGTATGTCAACGCCCGCCGGACGCTCGAGGCGTTGCTCGCCCTCGGGGCGATCCCCATCATCAACGAGAACGACACGGTCGCCACGGAGGAGATCCAGATCGGGGACAACGACACGCTGTCGGCGCTGGTCGCGAGCCTCGTCGGCGCCGACCTGCTGATGATTCTGTCCGATGTCGACGGGCTGATGACCGCCGACCCGGCGCGCGACCGGGACGCCCGCCTCATCCCGGTGGTGACGCGGATCGACGCGACCATGCTCCGCGCGGCCCGGCGGACCCCGAGCCCCCAGGGGGTCGGCGGGATGGCCACGAAGATCAGCGCGGCGAGAACCGCTACCCTCTCCGGCGTGGTCACGGTGATCACGAGCGGCGCCCTCCCGCGTCCGCTCTCGCGGTTGCTCGAGGGGGAGCGGCACGGGACCATGTTCCTGCCCGGGCGCCGCCCCGAGTCGAGCCGCCGGCGGTGGCTGGCGCTCGGCTTGCCCGCGCGGGGCGCGCTCGTCATCGACGACGGCGCCCGCGCCGCCCTGGAGGGCGGCAAGAGCCTGCTGGCCGCGGGCATCGTCGACGTGGAGGGGGCGTTTGAACCGGGTGAGGCGGTGGTGATCCGGGACA
>VBAO01000100.1 GCA_005883865.1 Candidatus Segetimicrobium genomatis | reverse complement strand
ACGGCGCCCAACACCATCCTCACCCCCCACGTCGCCTGGTACAGTGAGGAGGCGACGCAGACCCTCAAACGCCGCGTGGCGGAAGAGGTCGCCCGCGTCGCGCAGGGCGAGTGGCCCCGAGCCCTCGTCAATCCCGAGGTCCGCCCCACCGCCCGGCTCCGGGCGGGAGCCACGATCCCGGAGACTTCCTGAGCCCTTTGCGTGCCTGCGTGATCCCCCGCCGCGCCATCGCGCCGAGCGACGTCTCGCGGCTCCCCAGGGTGGGTATGGAACCTGTGCGGGGCGGCTCGGTACTTTTCCCCCCCGCAGGCAGGGGTCTTCACCATGGGGAAGCGCGTGCTTCTCGCGGGAAGCATCGTGTGCGTCGCGGCGCTCGTCGCGAACGCGGCGCCGCTTCGATTGGCGCACGTGGGGGAACCGATGCAGGTGCTCACCGAGGGCCTCCGGGAAGTCCATGTCACCGACGAGGATGCGACGTCGTGCGGTCTGGCGGGAGTCACCTTAGCGCGCGACGCGTGGGTGGTATCGTCGCGTCTTCTCAACGAAGACAGCGCATCGTTCGAATCGGTCACCGTCCGCGGTGAGAAATCGCCTGTCGCTGTGGTCGCGTACGATGAAGAGCGCCTGAAGGTCCCCCTGGTCCTGTACATTGACATCGTGGGAAAGGGGAAAATTACCCATGTCTACGGCGGGGGATCCTTTCCGGCGCTCTGCGAGGTGGTGCGCCTCCATCTTCGCCTGAAGGACCAGGGCGCATAAGGCCGTGCGTGTGCATCCGAGCGTTGCGTGGGCCGCCCCTCATCGGGCGGCCCACGATAGCCTGGCGTCCGACTTAGATGTGCCGGGGCGCCCCCTGACCTGGGAGGTCGGGCATGGGCATTGGGGGGCTCATCGGTCCTGGTCCAGGAAACCCAGGAATCTGCGGTCCCTCATACGGCTGCATGTAGTAAAATTCCGGGTTCCCTCCCTGGGGCATGGGCCCGGGATGAAGTTGATACAGTTTACCCTGGTAGAAGTATAGGATCTTGTCGCAGTCCTGTCCCCCGGCCCCGGGCGCCGGCATCCCTGGTCCCTGGCCCTGGTCATTCGGGTTCGGAAATGGGATGAACTCCCTTGGGGTGGTGAAGGGCGTGCCCTGCGCCGGATCCGCGGGGACGATGATGACATCGTGGCCGCCCGCCGCTGCGCCCGCGCGCCATCCCCATGCGGCGGCCGTGACGCCGGCCAGGACGATCCCAGCCAGTCCTCCGACAAGGATCCCCAAGACAAGGAGTCGGACTCCGCGGTCGGCCATGATTCTTGCTCCCTTCTCTCCTGGACGTTTCTCCCCTCATGGTAGCATACCCACGATGGGCCCGCACGAGCCTCCAGCGCGGCCCGGCGGGCCGGCCGGCCCCCGTGTTACAATGAACGGTGAGGTGATTGCGTAGTGGCGCTGCTGTTCACATTTGCCTGCGGGCGGTGCGGAAAGAAGTACAGCGTCTACTATCCGAAGACGTTCATCGCTTCGGTGTACGGTACCATGACCCCGGCCCAGGCCGAGCGCGAAGATGCGGACGAAGCGGCCGCCGGAGCGATCGACGCCGCGCGGCGGCGGGCCGAGGCCGCGGGCAATGCCTGGGTCGACGTCAGCCAGCAGTCTCAGGTGACGTGCGTGTGCGGGAAGAACCTCAACCTGAACCTGGCCGATCACCCGCGGGTGCCGCAGCGCAAGGCCGCCGCGGGCGCCCGCCAGACGGGCTTGATCGCGTTCCCAGAAATGCCGAAGAAGTCCCACGCCAAGCAGCCGGCCGGCCCCGGCGACTCTAGGCCTGTTGCTCCCCCGGAAGGGGGCTCACCACGATCAGGCGGGTGATCTTGATCCCGCGGGGCGTGACCTCGGCCTCATAGTCGACGATCGCTCCGGGGTCCAGCCGGCGCCGCCCCGCCCGGCGCAGGACACGCCGGTGCAGGAAGACATCGCGACCCGCCGCGTCCACGACGAACCCGTAGCCCATCCGGCTGTCGAACCACTTCACCACGCCCCGCTCCACGCCCGCCGCCCACCTTCGACCTCTGCGCGATGGGTTTGGCGCCGTCGGGGAAGGCTCCTGTCAGTCGGGCTGCGACCCGATTTGTCGACCGACTCGGCCACGTCCGGGTGGATCACGAACACCCCCCGGCGAACGATCTCGACCGCGCAGTCGAACACGGGAGGGCCGGTGCGCTCCAGGATCGTGTGCCGCATCATTCCCCGTCGCTCGATCTCTTCCGGCGACAGCATGATCGTCTGCAGATCGCCCACCAGGCAGGCCAGTTCCGAGTTGAAGATCACGTCGCGCAGGGAGGCCCCGTGCGCGGTGGCAATCAGCTGGATCCCCCGGCGGGCGATGGTCCGGGCGACCTGCGCGTCGGCGGCGAACCCCAACTCGTCCACGATGATTGTTTCCGGGCGGTGGTTGATGACGGCCTGCAGGATGACCCCCGCCTGCCGGGCCCCCGCGTCCGCAGGCCGCTCGTGGTCGGCCAGCGGAATCTGGAGGCGGCGGGCGCTCCCGATCGCCGGATGGGGGACCTGCCCATCTCCACCGATCTCGTTGCTGGTGTCGGCGATCACGACCCTGCGGTGTAGTTGATCCGACAGGATCGCGGCCGCGCTGCGCAGCACGGTGGTCTTCCCCGCCCCCGGCCTGCCCACCACCAGGACGTTCCGCCGGGTCTCGAGCAGCTCTTGAAGCGGTTGCGCCGCCTCGCCGATCGCCCGCCCGATCCGAAAGGTAAAGCCGACGATCTCGTGGTACCGGTCGCGGATGCACGCGATCCGGTGCAGGGTGCGGTCGATGCCGGTTCGGTTGTCCTCCCGGAATCGCGTGACCCGGCCGAGCACATACTGCAAGTCCTCCCGGCCGACCTCCCGCGACAACGTCACCGGCTTGTCGTGATCGTGGAAGTGGAGCCGCGGCGGGCGGCCCAAGTCCAGTTCGATCTCCTCGACGGTCTCTGCGGCGTCGCCCTCGACCGACGCCCCGATCCACCGGGGGACCACGGCCAGGAGGGCGGCGACTTCGCTACCGGCCGTCACCGTCATGCCGGACCCCTACGGGCCGGCGGAGGCGGAGAGACCGTCCAGACCGGCAAACAGGATCTGGAAGCTGGTCGGCAGGATCCGGCTTGAGCCCTGCGGATCCTCCTTCGTGGGGAACAACGTGAAGATCATCTCTACCTGACGAGGGGCCCGGACGGGGGCGGTGATCATGCCGGTCTCGACGGCGCCTGGACGGAGCACGGCCGGATGGCCGCGGTCAATGTTGTCCCGGGACATCCCAAACGGCACGAGCCGCCCGTTCGCCCTGATGAGCACCCCGTTTGGCCGAACCGAAAACTCCGTGGCGCTCTTGTTGGTGATCCGGTAGCGGATCTTGATGCCGCCCGGCCCCCGGGATAGCTGGAAGGCTCCCGACACCTCTCCGAATGTCTGCTGAGCCTCGAGGGGCTGCGGCGTGTCGGCCCGCCCCTCGCCTCGCGGTCCCGAGCGCGCTCCGCCCGCGCGTGGCGCCGCGGACAATGGGGGTGTCGGTAGGGCGGCCTGAACGAGCGGCGGCGAGGAGCGCGCGTTCGCGGCGGGCGTGGTCACCACATAGACGATGTCCGCAGTCCGCTGGCCGGGCCCAATGATGAGATCCCAGATGGCCGTGAGCTCGGCAAACCACACGATCATGTTGGTGACCCCGGTCGCCGCCTGCGGTTGGAGCACGAGATCGTACACGTCCTGACCGCGCTTCACCGTGGTGGCGGTGACCAGGCGGGGATCCCCGATGGCCACCGTATCGACCCGGTGATCGGACCGAAGGACGGTGGCAAACCCGGGCTGCAACCGCAACGCCGTTCTGGTGATCCCGCCGGCGACGTACACGGTGAGGGCCGCCGGGCCCGCGCCGGCCGGAGTCCCGGCCCCCAACGGGAGGACGAGGAGGGCCACCCAGAGCAGCCCGAGCTTGAGCGCGCTCACGGCCGCTCTCTCAGAAACTGCTCCATGCGCTCCGTTCCCCACTGGGAGATGTTGCGGCCTTCCATGAGCAACCTGCTCTTGAGGCGGCGGATCTTGTCCTGGTCGAGCGGCACCGCAAGCGCGGCCAGCGTGCTTCGGTCGACCCCCTTGAAGAACCGCAACCCTCCCGATGCCGGCGGCCGCGTCCGGTGCGAGGAGACCTCCTCGTCCACCCAATCCCGGATGACCTCCTGCATCAGCCGCCCCTCGAGGATCAACCGCGCCCGAAACCGCCTGTGGAGGTCCTTGGGGACGTGGATCCCCATCTTGGCGATCCGTGGGCGTGTCCCCGCCGTCCGTCCTCTACCGCGTGACGCTCGTGCGGTCCACATGATCCCTCCGCTGAAGTGCGCACCTGGATGTCTGTCTACTCATATAGCATCATACCAGTATGGTTGGATGCACGCAAACGACCGCCCCCGACCTATGGTCGGCCGTCGGTCAGTGGGGCCCCTGCAGGGGGCGCTGGCGGAGCGCCGCCGCGACCTCCTGAAGACGCCGGAGCATGTGCTGATGGAGCCGGATCACCTGGGCGATGACGACGTCGGGATCTTCGCCGTTCTCCGCCAGGCACTCCATCATGGAGCAGAACAACGCCTGCGGGAGCCGGGTCGCGCAATCCAGCGCCTCTTCGACGGTGAGCCTTCCCGATCGCTCGACGCCCTTCACCTGCGCCCAGATTTTCTCGAACAGCACGCCGGCCCCCCCCGGGCGCGCCGGATTCGTAGGATCCGGCACGCCGTTTGACGGGTCGTCCCACGATGAATCCTAGATCCGAAGCGCGGGGTCCCGCCACCGGCGCGGCGGACCACCGCGATTCACTCCGCCTGCCCGGCTCGCATGGACTGATGCGTGCGGCGAACGCGTCTTCGATAGCTCCGGCCCATCGGGCCCGGCCCCTCGCGGCGATGTATGCGGGTGCGTATCGCCCCGTCTCGCGGCGCGGCTGCGCCGCAGCGAGTCAAGACTGAATGCCACGCTGTATAGTGTGCTTTGACAATTTGGCGCACTCGATGCTAGGCTTTTAACACCCTCACCATCGGAGCGCGCGATGACGCTCGGCGAGAAGATCCGGATCGCGCGACTCGAGAAGAAGCTGACCCAGGAGCAGCTCGCCGGGAGCGATCTCACCAAGTCCTACATCAGCGAGGTTGAGCGAGGCCACCGCGTCCCCCGGCTCATTACCCTGAAGGTCCTGGCGCGCCGGCTCGATAAGCCGCTCTCCGCCTTCCTTGACGGAGTCCCCGAGGATCGAGAGGCGGAGGCCTACCTGCGGGTGGGGCTGGCCCGGCTCCAGGTCGGGGCCGCCGAGGCTGCGATCGCGCCCCTGGAGAGGGCGCTGGACCTGACGGTGCAGCAGGGCGAAGAGAGTCTGCAGGCCCGGATCGAGCTGGCACTCGCGATGGTGGATCAGGCGGTGGGGCTCTTCCCGCGGGCCCAACGCCGCCTGGACCGCTGCCTTCGCGTGCTGGTTCGTGCGGGCGATCCCGCGTCCCTGGCCGCCGCCCACTGCTGCCAGGGTCTCGTCAGGCTGCGCTCCGGAGATCCGGCCTCCGCCTTGTGGGCGTTTCGGGCGGGGCTGCAGTTCGCGGAGCGGCTTCCGCACGACCCCGCGCTCCGGTCGAGGCTGCACTTCGAGATCGGCGGCGCCCACCGCAAGCTGGGGAACAGCGCGGCGGCGCGTGAGGCGTTCGAGGCGGCCATGGAGGCCGCCGCTCCGTTCCGGGATCATCACCGCGTGGCGTCCTGGCATCTCGAACTGGCCGATGCGGCGCTGGGACGCGGGCGGTATGAACAGGCGTGTGAGCATGCCGGCAAAGCGCTGGCGATTCACGAGGCCCTGGCGCATACGCGGCGCCTCGCGGAGATCCACGAGTCTCTCGGATCCCTCGACGGCGCAGAAGGGCGCTGGGAGGACGCCGGACGCCACTACCGGTGGAGCGCCGTGTTGCACGGGGCCGCGGCCAACCTGCCGGGATCGGCGCAGACGTTGGCTAGGCTGGCGGAGGTGCTTCTCGACCGCGCATCCCCGGAGGCCGCCCGCGCGATGTGCGAGACGGCGTTGGACCTGCTGGGAGCGGACCCGGACCGGGGCGCGCAGGCGGACGCCCTCCGGATCCTCGGGACGATCTATCGGATGGCCGGGCGGCGCGCGGAAGCCAGGGCGGTGTTGCAGGAGAGCCTCGATCTGCTGCGCGCCCCGAACCGCGAGGATGGAGCCCGCCGCGTTCGTCAGGAACTGGCGCTCCTGGCGCTCGAGGCCGGTGATGCAGAGGAAGCCCGCCGGCACCTCGAGACGCTGCGCGAAACGCCCTAGCGCGACCTACCGCACCACGAACGGCATCTCCAATCGCCGCTGTTCCACGCTTCCCTTGAACTCGTCCGTGCAGTGGACGACGATGGGCCAGGATCCCGGGACGGCGTGAGGATCGACCCGCCACCTCCAGCTCACCCGTCCCTTGTCGTCCGCCCGCTTGGGCATCGCGAGGTTCTTGGCGGTGGCGCCCGCCTGGTAATGGAACAGCAGCATGCACTGGGTCCCCGGTGCGGTCCGCACGGCGACCCGGGCGTCGTGCCCCCGGCTCACCGGCGAGGTGAGCGTGATGAGGATCAACGGGAGCTCCCGCGCGACCGCGGGCGGCGCGCTCGACGCAGCGATCAACGCCCCGAGCACGAGACCGGCCATCAGACTCCGATCGAATCTCTTTGCCATCGCATGCCTCCTCCTCGGTGGCATTCTGTTCCGCTGCTAAGCGGGCCTCCCCGGATGGGTCCGGTAGATGGCAGGCGGGCCCGCGTCCTGGGTCGCGGTCGTGATCGCCTCGGTCACCAGATGGCGATGGGGGGAGTAGACGCAGACCGGATCGGTGACCGCGGGATCCCCCGCCAGCAGGAACGCCTGACACCGGCACCCCCCGAAATCCTCGAAGCGTCGGGGGCAGCTCCGGCAGGGGTCGGACATCCAATCGAAGCCTCGAAATCGGTTGAAGGTCCGAGACTCGTACCAGATCCAGCCGATCGACCGATCCGTTACCGATGGAGGATCGAGGTCTGGGATCACCGAGGCGGCCGGGCACGGCAACGCGGTCCCGTCCGGCGCGATCGTCAGAAACATTCGCCCCCAGCCGTTCATGCACGGCTTGGGGAACTCCGCGTGGTAGTCGGGGATCACCCACACGATCTCCATCGCGGTCCCGGCCCGCGCCCGATACCGGGCGACCTCATCCTCTGCCCTGAGCAACGCGTCCCGGCTGGGGAGGAGATGCCGCCGGTTGAGCAGCGCCCATCCATAGTACTGCGTGTTGGCCAGTTCCACTTTCTCCGCGCCGAGCGCCGCGGCCAGCTCGAGCAGCGCCGTGACCTGATGGAGGTTCTGCCGGTGCAGCACGACGTTCATGGACAGCGCCAGCCCGGCGTCCCGGACGTGCCGCGCGGCCCCCATCTTGTGCGCCCAGAACTCCCCGCCGGCGATCGTCCGGCTCAGGTCCGCGTCGGCCGCCTGCACGCTCAACTGGACCGATCCCAGGCCCGCGTCTCGAAGCGCCTGCGCCCGGGCCGGCCCGAGCCCCACGCCGCTCGTGATCAGGTTGGTGTAGAGCCCCAGGTCCGACGCCCGTCTGACCAGGGTCCCCAGGTCCGGATGCGCGAGCGGCTCCCCGCCGGACAGGTGGACTTGGAGGACGCCCAGGCCGGCGGCCTCCTCGAGCACGCGCAGCCACGTTCCGGTCGGCAGCTCGTCCTCGCGCCGCACCAGCGCCAGCGGGTTGGAGCAGTACAGGCAGTGGACCGGGCAGCGATGGGTGATCTCGGCGAGCATGGAGGCCGGCGGAGCGACGTCTACGCCGGAAGCACCCACTCGACCCACCTCTTTGAGACGGCTTGGGCGAGAAACTCGACGACGTCCGCCCGCAGCTCGGCGGTGGGATACTTGCGCTCGAGGTCGGCGATCAGCTCCGCGACGGTCGACCCGCCGTCGCACAGCTGCAGGATCTCCGCCGCCGTCTCGCTGAGCAAGACCGCCTTCTCCGGCAGCAGCAACACGAACCGCTTCCGCACCGGGTCATAGCGCATCTTCACGCTGGCCCGGAGCTTGGGCCTGCCGTCCTGTGTGGGGTCGTGGCCGCTCATCGCCCTACCTCGGGAACGCCGCATCGACGGCGTTCAGAAACGCGTCCAGGACATCGCACTTGAAGCTCACGGCGTCGACGGCCCGCTGCTGCTCCTCGATCGTGCGGCAGTGCTTCAGCACGATCGGGAGCGCCTGGGACGCGTCCCGGGGTCCCTGGGCGACCACGGGTAATGCTCCTCGAACGCCGAGATCCGCACCGTCATCAGGGTCGGGGCGGCCAGCTCGGTCAGCGACGACGCGACGCCCTCCACCCACGGGCGATCCCTGACAAAGCCGACATAGGCGTCGCAGGCGAACCGGGCGGCCGGGACCAGCAGGCGATGCTCCAGGAGGTCTATGCGGTCCACGCCCGCGGCCTCCCCCAGGCGCACCCAGGCGTCTAGTCCGCCGTCTCCCGATCGAGTTCCGTCGTGGTCGATGATGCGCTGGATCCACTCCCGGCGGTATCCCCGCGGGAGCTTCGACACGAGGAGCGCGTCTTTGATCGGAATCGCCTCTTGGTAGTAGAAGCGGTTGGCGATCCACCCGCGGATCTGCTCGGGAGACAGCCTCCCCTCGTGCATGCGCCGGTTGAACGGGTGGATGTGGTGATAGCGCCGGGCCAGCACGTCGCGAAGGTGCTCTTCAAACGTGCTCTCCGACCAGGGGGCGCTCACACGCTCATCTCCCATCCGTCGCCCGCCACCTCGAGCCCCAATCCCCGAACCCAGGCGCGTTCCGTCGACGCCGGGTCGAGCAGCGGATTGGTGTTGTTGATGTGCACGTACAATTTCGCACGGGCGGAGAGCGTCGACAGCCACAGGGCCGAGCCCCCCGGCCCGCTCACCGGCACGTGGCCCATGCTGGTCGCCGTCGCAGGGCCGATGCCGAGCCGCGGGAGTTCGTCGTCGCTCCAGAACGTGCCGTCGAACAGGATCACGTCGGCGTCCTGCAACAGCTCCCGCAGGGCCTCCGACAGTTCGCCGACGCACGGCGCGTACGCGACGCGCGTCCCGGTGGACCGGTCGGCCAGGACCACGCCGGCCCCGGCGCCGTCCCGCTCTTCGTCTCCGCTCCCCAGATAGCGCGGCAGGTGGCGGCCGGTCGCCACGAGCCGGAGGGTCACCCGGGAGGCGCCTTCATCCAGCTGCAGGGGATCCTCCCACGATAGCCGGCGCACGGCGATATCGACGTACCGCCTCAGCGCCGGCAGCACGCGCAGCCCGTCCTCCAGCATGGCGATGATCGCGGGCGGTGCGTACAGTGTCCACATGGTGGCCTCGCGAAGGTGGAGGAGGCCCAGGACGTGGTCCAACTCTCCGTCGGTGAGGATCACGCCCCGCACGGGCGTTGAGCGGATCCCCGCCGTGGGGTGGAGCTCAGGCCACCGCGCGAGCTGCTGGGTGACGTCGGGCGTGGCGTTGATGAGGTACCACCCCGACCCATCCGGAGAGAACGCGAGGGAGCAGTGCGCCATCGGGGCAATGCGATTCCGGCGCGCCGCTTCGCAGTTCGCGCACCGGCAGTTCCACTGGGGCACGCCGCCGCCGGCGGCCGTTCCGAGGAGACGCAGGCGCATGGATGATCGGACAGAGACACGAAGGGCCGGCCTCAGTGTCGCTAAGCCGGCCCTTCTACCGCAGCCCGGTTACTTGCTGTACACGTACGCGGTGACTTCGGCGCAGAGACACAACTCTTCAAACGAGGGCTTCGTCCACATGCCGGTCCACCTCCTCCCCACGTGGACGCTCCCTTCGACCCCGCGCTTTCTCCCCCCTGCTCGGTAAAGAGGTCCCGAACAGGCCGTGGATTCGATTCATCGAACACGCATACGCACTACGGGAAGGAGACCATCGGAGGCAACCAGAAGGGAATCCGGCCGCGCGTTACGAGGCGCCCACACACGGTGTTGTCTTCAGGTCCAGATCTCGGATTTCTACGATTCGCGTGGCAGCAGTGGAGAAACCGAGCAGCAACGCTCAGAGGGGGTACATGCATGACGCGCAGGGGGCTGGGGTTTTGTAGCGTACTGGCGCTGGTGGTCTCGCTCCTGTTCGTTTCGCCCCAGGGGGGTCGACCTACAAAAGTGCAGGCCCAGGGCTCGATGCCGGATGCGGCCGCGCTGCTGGCCGCCGTGAACAACTCCAAGGAATGGCTGATCTACGGCCACGACTACACGAACGATCGGTACTCCGGCCTGGATCAGATCAGCACATCCAACGTGTCCCAACTCGCTCCCCGCTGGATCTTCCAGACGGGGATCGTCGCGTCGTTCGAAACCACCCCCGTCGTCTCCAACGGCGTCATGTATATCACGACGGCGTACAACCACCTGTTCGCGCTCAACGCCCGGACGGGGAAGCAGATCTGGCGGTACGACCATAAACTGGGCGGCGCGGAGATCTACTGCTGCGGTCCCGTGAACCGGGGCGTGGGGCTCGGCTACGGCACGGTGTATATGGCCACGCTCAATGCGCAGCTGGTCGCGCTCGACGCGGCGACCGGGAAGGTGAAGTGGACGAAGCAGGTCGCCGACCCGACGCTGGGCTACGCTATGACGATTGCCCCGCTGGTGTACAAGAACATCGTGATCGTGGGGACCTCGGGCGCCGAGTACGGCGTCCGCGGATTCCTCCAGGCGTTTGATGCCACCACCGGCGCGGCGATGTGGCGGTTCTACGTGATCCCCGATAAGGGATGGGAGGGGAAGTGGGCGACCACGACCCCGGAAGGCGATCCGCTGCACCGGGACATCGCCGCGGAAAAGGCGGCCTTTGCCAAGTACAAGGACGCCTGGAAGCGCGGCGGGGGCTCGACCTGGGTGACCCCGGCGGCCGACCCGGACCTGAACCTCATCTACTTCGGAGTCGGGAACCCCTCGCCCGACCTCGATGGAGCGGTCCGGCCGGGTGACAACCTGTACACCGAATCGATCGTCGCCGTGAACGCGGCCAACGGGCAGCTGGCCTGGTACTATCAGGAGGTCCCGCACGACGTCTGGGATCTCGACCAGACGAGCCCGCCGCTCCTCTTCAACGCGAACGTCAACGGCCAGACGATCCCCGCGGTCGGCGCCGCGGGCAAGACCGGGTGGTTCTACATCCTCGACCGGCGCACCGGCAAGCGGATCCTCCGGAGCGAAGAGTTCGTCCGCCACGAAAACCTCTTCGCCCAACCGACCGCGCAGGGCGTTCGGATGCTCCCCGGCGCGAACGGCGGCGCGGAATGGTCGCCGTCGTCGTACAGCCCGCAGACCAATGACGTGTACGTGGCGGCGCTGGAGCAGCCGATGACGTATGCGGTGCACAACGCTCCCTACGCGAAGGGCAAGCTGTGGCTGGGGAGCGCGTTCACCGGCATCGCGGGGGAAAAGCAGTACGGGACGTTCACCGCGATCGATGTCACGACCGGGAAGGTCGCCTGGCAGAAGAAGGTCGACCAGCCGATGATGGGTGGCTCGCTCGCGACCGCGGGCGGGCTCGTGTTCACCGGGGAAGGCAACGGCGCCTTTGATGCGTTTGACGCGAAGACCGGCGAGCTCCTGTGGCAGTTCCAGGCCGGGGCGGGCGTCAACGCCGCGCCGATGGCGTTCGAGCTGGACGGCCAGGAGTACGTCGCCGTGGCCGCGGGCGGGAACTTCCAGCTCAGTTATCCGTATGGAGACGCGTTGATCGTCTTCGGGCTTCCGAAGCGGTAGGGAACTCGGATCGAGCAGCCCGGGTCCGCGGCGGTCGCCGAGGGTGACGGTCGTGACCCGGGCTGTTCTGTTCCCACCCCGACGGGGCCGGAGGAGGATGAGAGGGAGAGCCATGACACGGAGGTGGCACGTGAAGATCGTGCTTCGATGGATGGCCGCGTCCGTCTGCGCCGGCCTCGTCCTCATCGGAGGGGGCCCCGTCCCCGCCCCGCCCCCCGCGCAGGCGGCAGGGGCTCCCGCGTGGATGCACGTGGACGCGGCCCACAAGCGCGTGTCCTTCCAGGTGATCGCGGCCGACACCGGGGCGAACGGCACGTTGAACTTCAACCTGTACGCCAACGGACAGATGACCGTCACCGTGCCCGCCGGATGGCGCGTCCACATCGACTTCGTCAACAGCGGGGCCGGGGCGCTTCCGCACAGCCTCGAGGTCATCCGCGAGATCACCCCCGTTCCGCCGCAGGGGATTCCCCCGGCGATCCCCAACGCGGCGACGCGGAACCTGGTCCCCGGCATCCCGCCGATGGAAAAGGACAGCGTTGACTTCACCGCCGCGCCGGCCGGGCGGTACCTGTGGTTTTGCGGCGTGCCGGCCCACGGCATCCAGGGGATGTGGGACCGCTTTGTCGTGAGCGCCACCGCCGGCGCGCCCTCGGTGACCGTGAAGTAGGAGGGAAGCGGCCCCGGGGGGGCGGCGCCGGAGAGGGGGTGGTGGTGATGCGCAGAGGAAGGATGCTCGGTGTGGTCCTCGTGCTCGCCACGGCCTCGGCGGCCGTGGCATTCGAGGATCCGCATGGGATCGGGTACGACGGCCGCGACTGGAAGGCGATGCCGGAACCGGCGAAGCTCGCCTACGTCGCGGGGTTCCTCGCCGGGGCGGCGACGCAACAGGCGGTCGCCGTGCACGAGGCGCACCCGAAGGTCTCGGTCGACGCGGCGCTGTCCGAGATCGCGCGCTCCCACGCCGGCACGTTCCCCTTCGGCGTCAATGTCTACAAGAACAACCTCGACGACTACTACTACTATCGCAACAATCTCTCGACGACGATCTCCCGCGCTCTCCTCGACGAGAACGCTCGGATGCGCAAAGGGACGGGATCCAAGTAGCCGGACCGTGGGCCCGATCCTGCGGCGGGGGATCGTCCTGATGGCGCTCGGCACCCTCGTGCCGGCCGCGTTCGGCAGCACGCCCCCCGCCGCCGCTTCCCCGACCGTCATCCGCGTCGGGTACATCGCGCAAGCCGGGAGCCTCACGGGCCGCCCCGCCGACGACCCGGGGGCCCTGGGGGTCGCCGGGGACGCGGGGCTCCTGGGCGCTCGCGAGGGGGCGGAGGAGATGAGCTACACCGCCCGGCTGGTGGGGCGGCGTCTCGAGTTGCTCGAGGCCGCGGCGCGGACCCCGGCGGAGGCCGCGCAGCAGGCGCAGGCCCTGGTGGGACGGGACGCCGATGTGCTGCTGGGCGGCTTCGATGCCGGCACCGCCCTGGCGTTGTCGCAGTTCGCCGCGCAGCACGCCATCCTCTTCTTCAACGTCGGGGCTCCCGACGACCGGCTGCGCAATGAGGACTGCGCCCGCTACACCTTCCACGTCGAAGCGAGCGATGCGATGTACCTCGATGCCGCCGCCGATTGGTTCATCCGGGGCCTCGCGTTCCTCGTCGACGAAAACGCGCCCCAGGG
>VBAO01000508.1 GCA_005883865.1 Candidatus Segetimicrobium genomatis | reverse complement strand
AAGCGGGGCCGGATCCTGCTGGATGGGCGCGACATCGCCCACCTGCCCCCCCAGCAGATCGCGCGGATGGGGATCGGATGGGTGCAGGATGACCGCGGCATCTACAGCACGCTCTCCGTGCTGGAGAACCTCCTCCTCCCGCCCGTGGTCTCGGAAGAATCCTGGAGCCTCGACAAGGTCTTCTCGATCTTCCCCCTCTTGAAGGAGCGGGCCGCGCAGGCGGGCAGCAAGCTCTCGGGGGGAGAGCAGCAGATGCTCGCGATCGCGCGCGTCCTCCGGATGGGCGCCAGGATCCTGCTCCTCGATGAGCCGACCGAGGGACTGGCCCCGCTGTTCGTCCAGCGGGTCGGCGAGATCCTCAAAGAGATCAAATCGCACGGCCTGACCGTACTGCTGGTGGAGCAGAATCTCCGCTTCGCCACAACGGTGGCCGATACGCACCATCTGATCGTCAACGGCAGGACGGTGCGGAGCCTGTCCAACCAGGAGGTGGTTCGGGAGGAACGGGAACTCTTGGAATACCTCGGTGTGTGAAACTCGGCGCACCCGCACCGGATGCGCCAACTAACGGGAGGTGAGGGCATGCAGCGGGGGGGAGCGTTGATCTGTGCCATCGTGATCGTGCTCGGGCTCCTGGGGCCGGCGGCCGGCCAGGGGACGGTCCGGCTGACGCACGGCAAGGTGGTCCTCGCGGTCATCAATGACCAGTCCGGCGTGTATGCCGACATCGGCGGCAAGCATGGCGTCGAGGCGGTCCGGATGGCCGTCGAGGACTTCCAGAAGAAGTATGGGGCCGGCGCGGTGGGCGGACCGATCGAGGTGCTTTCGGCGGACCACCAGAACAAGCCGGACGTGGGCGCCTCGAAGGCGGCGGAGTTCTACGACCGCAACAACGCGAACGCGATCATCGACGTCCCGACGTCGTCGGTCGGAATTGCCATCGCCCACGTCGCCGCGCAGAAGCACCGGCTGTTCTTGGCGGTTGGGGCTGCGACCAAGGCGCTGACGAACGAGGACTGCAACAAGTACACCTTCCACTGGGCCTACGATACCTATATGCTGGGCCACGGGACCGGCACCGAGGTCACGAAGCGGGTCGGGAAAAAATGGTACGTCGTCTACCCCAACTACGCCTACGGCCAGGACATGAACCGGTCGTTCACCGCCGCGATCGAGAAGGCGGGGGGCAAGGTCATGCTCAGCGACGCGACGCCATGGCCCAATGAGACAGAAGACTTCTCGACGTTCCTGATCAAGGCCCGCACGCTGCGGCCGGGCGGGGTCACCGTGCTCGGCGCGATGCAGGCAGGCCAGGACCTGACCAACCTGGTCAAGCAGTTCAACGAGTTTGGCCTGCGCCAGCAAGGAATCAACCTGGCGATCGGCCTCCTGTTCATCTCCGACATCCACTCGCTCACCCCCGCGGCGCTGGAGGGCACCATCTACACGACCGCATGGTCAGACCGGTTCTTCGCGCGTGACAAGACCCGCCCGTCGTATCCGGTGGCCGGCAACTACTCCGCGACCTGGCAGTACCTCGAGGCGGTCCGGCGGGCGGGCACGGACGACCCCGACATTGTCGTCGCAGCGCTGGAGGGGTATAAGTTCAGCGACTTCTTCATCCGGAACGGGGAGATCCGCAAGCAGGATCACGCCGTGATCCACGACGCTTACCTCGCGCAGGTGAAGGCGCCGAAAGACGTCAAGGAGCCCTGGGATTACGTTCAGATCCTGAGCAAGATCCCGGCGAATGAGGCATTCCAGCCGCTGAGCGAGAATACCTGTCACATGGCGCGGTAATGAACCCGTCCGGTAACGGGCGGGCGGGAGCGGAGGCCGCGTCAGGGCCTTCGCCCCGCCTCCCGGACCGGGGGCGCCGATGGAGATCGTCCTCGTCCAGGTCTTCAACGGCCTGATCAGCGGGGCGTTTTACGCGCTCCTGAGCCTCGGGCTCGCCATTATCTTCGGGATGCTCCGCGTCGTCAACTTCATGCACGGGGCGCTGTACATGCTCGGCGCGTTCGGCGCCTACCTCTTGGGCACGCAGTTGGGCGTCTCGTTCTGGTGGGCGCTGATCATCTCGCCGCTGGCCGTCGCCGCCGTGGGATTTCTCCTCGAACGGGCGCTGCTCCGGCGGCTCTACGATCTCAACATCCTCTACAATCTGCTGGTGACCTTCGGGTTGACCCTGGTCATCCAGGACGCGATGCGGCTGCGGTTCGGCGTCCAGGGGGTGCCGTACAGCATCCCCTCGCAGCTCCGGGGCGCGGTCCTGATCGGATTCATGTTCTTTCCGACCTACCGCCTGTTCGTGCTGGCGTTCTCGGTCCTCGTGTGCCTGAGCGTGTGGTGGCTCATCGAGCGTACCCGGGTCGGGATGATCATCCGGGCCTCGACGGAAGACCCGGTCCTCACCCGGGCGCTCGGGGTGGACGTCGACCGATGGATCCCCCTGGTCTTCGCCTTCGGGGTCGCGCTCGCCGGGCTGGCAGGCGTGCTGGCCGCGCCGATGCGCAACATCTCGCCGTTGATGGGCGCGGACCTGATCATCACCACGTTTGCGATCGTGGTGATCGGCGGGATGGGGTCGATCTTGGGGTCGGTGGTGACGGGGTTCGTCGTCGGGGTCCTCTCGGCCCTGGGGGCGGTGTACTACCCGCCTGCCGCGAACACGCTCGTCTTCGTCCTCATGGCCGTCGTCCTGCTGCTCCGCCCCTCCGGCCTGTTCGGCAGCCCGGAGGCCGGTTGAGATGGCCCGCAAGATCGGCTGGGCGGCGCTGCTCGCGGCGGGCCTCCTGCTGCCGATGCCGGTCTATCCGGTGCTGGCCGTCGACATCCTCGCGTGGGCGCTGTTTGCGACCGCCTTCGACATCATGCTCGGCTACACCGGGCTG
>VBAO01000099.1 GCA_005883865.1 Candidatus Segetimicrobium genomatis | reverse complement strand
CGATCGGGCCCTCGTCGAATGGCTCTCCGACCGGGTGTGGGTGCTCCAGGGGCACATGACCGAGGACGACGGGCGCGCGAGCGCCAGGCTCTGCATCGCGGAGATGCTGCGGTCCGGCACGACGACCTTCCTCGAGTCGATGCTGGCGCACCGGTACGGCTTTGACGGCATCGCGGAGGTCGTGCGCGACAGCGGCATTCGGGCGACCCTCGCGAAGATCGTGATGGATACCCCGCGGTACGCGGACGCGTCGCTCCCGATGCACCCCGGGATGGTCGAGGACCGCGAGACGGGCCTCGGGGGGACCCTGGCGATGCACCGCCGCTGGCACGGGGGGGCGGACGGCCGGATCCGCGTGTGGTTCGGGCCCCGCACTCCCGGCGCGGTGACGCCGGACCTGTACCGCGAGATCGCGCGGCTGGCGGCGAAGCACGGGCTTGGGATCACGATGCACCTCGCCGAGGTCCGCGAGGACCGCGAGTTCCTCCGGCGCGCCTACGGCCGGCTTCCGGTCGAGTTCGCCGAGGACGTGGGACTCCTGGGGCCGCACGTGGTGCTGGTCCACATGATCTGGATCTCCGATGCGGAGATGCGGACGCTGGCCCGGACCGGCACGCATGTCTCGCACAACCCGTCCTCGAACACCAAGCTGGCCTCGGGCATCTGCCCGGTCCCCGCGCTCCTCCGGGCCGGGGTCAATGTCGCGCTCGGCTGCGACGGCGGCCCGAGCAACAACGCGTACGATGTGGTGCGGGAGATGAAGCTGGCGGCGTGCCTGCACAAGGGCGTGACCGGCGACCCCCGGGTCCTGCCCGCCGAGGCGGTGCTCGAGATGGCGACCCTGTCCGGCGCGCGGGCGCTGGGGCTCGAGGCGGAGATCGGCTCATTGGAGCCGGGGAAGAAGGCGGATCTGGCGATCTTCGACCTGCGCCGCCTCCACCTGACCCCGAGCCCCAACCCGGTCGGCACCCTCGTCTACGCCGCCTGCGGGGCCGATGTCTCCGACGTCATGGTGGACGGCCGGTGGGTGGTCCGCGATTCGCGCCTCCTGACGATGTCCGAGGAGGAGGTCATCCGGGACGCCCGGGCCCGGGCCGGCGCCCTCTTCGGGCGCGCCGGCATCGACGCCGCGTCGCCGTGGCCCGTGCATTGAGCGCGAAGGACCGGCGCACGGCCGGCGCGAACTCTGAGCCGTGTGAACAGACAACTTTCACGTGCGGAGCGGCGGCGACGGGCCCGCGAGGGGGAGCCCCCGGTCGGGACGGGCAAGGCGGCGGACAAACCGTCGCCGCCGTCCCGCGAAGCGCCGCCCCGGGCGGTCCGGCCCCGCCGTGGGCGGCCCGGGTGGCTCTGGTGGCTCGCGGGGGCCGCGGTCCTGGCGGCCGTCGTGGGAGCCATCTGGTGGTTCTCCTTCCGCACGGCCGCCCAGGGCGAACCCACGATCCAGGGCGATCGGGTGGCCTATGAGGGCAACACGCACGTCCCCATGGGCTCCCCGATCGAGTACCGCGCCCATCCCCCGGCATCAGGGAACCACTATCCCCAGCCCGCGGCCGCGGGCGTGTATCCCGAGGGGCTGCTTCCGGGGTTCTGGGTGCACAGCCTGGAGCACGGCTACGTCGTGTTGGCCTACCGCCCGCCGGCCTCCCCGGAGCTGCTCCGGCAGTTCGACGAGATGCTGGTGAGTTTCCCGAGGAGCAAGAAGTGGCACCTGGTCAAACTGGTCGTCATCCCGTACAAGGACATGGATCACCCGTACGCGGCGCTCGCGTGGACGTGGCGGTTGTGGCTCGATCAGTTCGACCGCGAGAAAGTGCTGGAGTTCTACCGGGGCCACGTGGACCGCGGGCCCGAGGATATCCCCTAGCCACCCCTACTGCATCGCGCGGGTCGCCCCGCCGTCGATGCTGATCGTCGTGCCGGTGATGTAGCTCGCGCGGTCGGAGGCCAGGAACACCGCCATGCCGGCGAACTCGGCCGGGTCGCCGTAGCGCCCCGCCGGAATCTCCGCGCTCAACTCGCGCTCGACCTGCTCGAGGGTGCGGCTGGTCGCCCGCGCCCGCGCCTCGTCGAGTTCCTGGGTCCGGCGCGTCCGGATCCGGCCCGGCGCGAGGTTGTTCAATAGAATTTTGTGCGGCGCGAGTTCGAGCGAGAGCGTCTTCACCAGGGCGACCACCCCCGACCGAAAGACGTTGCTCAAGACGAGGTTCGGGATCGGGATCTTGACCCCGGACGTGATGACCGTGATGATGCGCCCGCCCCCCTGCGCCTTCATCGACGGGACGGCGCCTCGGATCAGCCACACCGCGCTCATCAAGTTCTGGCGGAACGCCTGCTCCCACTGCGCATCGGTGAGCGTGAGCGCCGACCCGGGGGGCGGCCCCCCGGCGTTGGCCACCAGGATGTTGATCTTCCCGAAGCCCTGGACGGCTGCGCCGATCAGCGCGTCCACGCCCTCGGGCCGCGAGACATCGGCCGCCACCCCCACCGCGCGCCGGCCGGTGGCGCCGGTGATCTCCGTCGCCGCGCGCCGGACCGCGTCGGCGTTCCGGCTGCCGACGACCACGTCGGCGCCCGCCTCCGCGAACCCCTGCGCGATCGCGCGCCCGAGCCCCGAACTCGCGCCGGAGACGACCGCGACCCGGCCCGACAGATCAATGTGCATCGGCCTGCCCCCCTCCTGCCGTTTCCCTGCCTCCCGCCGGGATCAAACGCGGGGGAGTCGTGAGGATGTCCGCGCCCCTCCCCAGGCGGGTAAATAAGAACCAAGGCTCTGGATTCGATCTGAGCCTGCCCGGCTTCCTCTCCGAAAAGGAGTGTTGCGCGGGATGGAAAATCCGTGGAGGACGAAACGGCGCTGATTCCCACGAGAGCATCGCGGGTGACGTCGCAGCAGCAGGCGGAGCGCCCAGTGCGCACACGATTCGCCGGACTCGCCGTCTTTGCCGCGGTTCTTCTCGGGGTGACCCCGCCCCGGGCCGGGACCGCTCAAGGACTCCCGGCGCCGATCCCTCCGGTTCGCGTCGAGGTGACCGGCGACCCGGCCCCGGTCGAGACCCTGCGCCTCGCCATCATCACGGCCGCCCGGGCCCAACTCCTGGAGACGCCCGGCGGCCAGGTGTCGCTCGCCGAGACGACCCCTCCCCTCCAGCCGCTCCCGGCGGCGTCCGAGATCGCCCTGCGCGCCGTCGTGCAGGTCCAGGCCGGCGGCGGCGAGCCGGTGACCCGCGCCGTCCCGGTCCGCATCCGGAACGAGATGCTCCCGTGGACGGACGCCCAGGCCCTGCTCATCAGCAACAGCCCCGAGACGCTGGCGTTCAGCAAGGTGCTGCTCAACGGGGCGGTCTCGGCCGGGCAAACTGTGCGGCTTCTCTACCACCACGCGAACGGATCGCCAACCCGGCGGATGACGATCGCGGTGAACCTCAGCAACCCGGCGCGGGACCCGATCAAGCTCTGGGTCATCGGCGGCGCGGGGAACTCCGGAGCCGGCGAGCTGGCGGTGGGCCACCTCGCCGCCCGGGCGTTTCTCGACCAATACTGGCACCACGCCGGGTTCACGGTGGAACTCCCGGGCAATACGACGCTCCCGTTGTTCCTGCACGCGCTCGCGCCCGGGGCGATCGCCAGCGGCATCGCGCAGTTCACGCTCCTGGCCGGCGACCGCCTCAACCTCCAGGTGTTCGCCCGCCTGGAGGGCGAGATCGACCCGCCGGCGCTGAGCTACGCGCCCGACTTCGACCGGGTCCATCAACGGGGGGTGTTCGAGCCCCCCCAGTTGGTCCGGCCGCAGGCCTACATTGTCGACGGGCCTCCCGTGACCATGGCCATTGGGGACGGCCGGGACGCGATCCACGAGCGTGAGACGGGGATCGGCCTGGATGGAAACTACGGGGTCGTCTACACGTTCCCGATCGAGGTGCGCAATCCCAGGACGCTGCCGTCGATTTTGGGCGTCGTCATCCACGCGCAGCGGGGCGAGGCGAGCGGGACGGTGCTCGTGGACGGCCGCCTCTTCGATATCCCGCGGCTCTGGAACGGCCAGCGGCGGCTGTTGACGACCGTCCATCTTGCGCCGGGCGAGCAGCGGACGGTGGTGATCTCGGCGATGCCCGAGAGCGGCGGGTACTACCCGGTCGATCTCACCCTCGGGACGGAGTATCGATAGCGCCCGGCGCGGGCGCATCCGGGACCGTCGAATCGTCCGATCCTGCCGGCCGCGCCGTGCGGGCGCGCCGCCGGTCCAGCGAGGCTTTGAGGACGCGCACGTAATCGGTCCTCGAAACGCGCTCCCGAATGCCGAGATTCTCGGTGTGCACCCGCCGCTTCAGCAGCACCTCGGGGACCATGAGGCTGTTCAGGCCGGCCTCCCGGGCCCGTGCATACCAGTCGATGAACTCGCCCACACGCCAGTGGGTCGCGATCGGGCCCACGCGGAGGAAGGCCTCCCTTCGGATCAGGGCGGTGCCCGGCACGTAGCCCGGCACGGAACCGCCAATCCGCTCGTCCGCAACGGTGGCCCCGGCCGGGGCCGGACGGCGAAACGGTTGGACATGTCCGTAGACGATGTCCAGCGTGGGATCGGCATCGAAGGCCGCCAGTTGCCGCGCCAGCTTGCCGACCGGCCAGAGATCGTCCGCGTCGAGGAAGGCCAAGAACGGCCCCCGCGCCCGGCTGACGCCGAGGTTTCGGCTGGCCCCGGGGCCGCCGTGGGGCTGGGCGCAGTACCGCACGCCGGGGACCGCCCGGGCAATCTCGGCGCTGCGGTCCGTCGAGCCGTCGTCCACCACGATCACCTCGAGCGGCCGGTGCGTTTGGGCAAAGACGCTGTCGAGCGCCTCGGCCAGATACGCCTGCCCGTTGTACACCGGGATGATGACGCTCACGAGCGGCCGCTCCGTTGCCTGCCCCGCCGTCGGGCCGCCGCCGCTCATCCGGTCCGGACACCCCGCGGCCCGCTCGCCCCCGATCGTCCGGCAATCGCCGGGAGGAGCTCCAGGCACTGGATCATCGCGCGCCCGTTGTGATAGGGGCACTTCCAGGCATCCGCCTTGTCCCCCGACGGCGTCCCCGATTCGCCTACCCGGGCGTGCCACTCTCCATGCTTCCAATCAACCTGACTGTTGACGATCCACGCCAGGATCCGTGAGAACCACGTGAAATACTCCGCCTCGAACGTGACCCCATACAGGGAGAGCGCGCTCAGGAGCGCCTCGGCTTGGACCCACCACACCTTGTCGCGCCGATCGGCAGGCGCGCCGAGCGGCCCGGCCTCGCAGAACGCTCCGCGCTGCGCATCGAAGCCGTACCGGAGGGCGTACGCGAAGAGCGCCCTGGCGAGGTCCAGCAGAAGTCCGCCCGACAGTCCGGCGGCGCTCGCGGCTTCGGCGAGCAGCCAGACGCTCTTCAGGTCGTGGCCGTAGGAAACGAGGGGCGCGGGGCGACCGGACACCGGCGCCCAGTCGCGCCGATGATACTGCGTACAGGCCCCGACCTCCTTGCGCACGACCGCGCTGGCATTGATGAGGATCAGCTCGACGAGCCTGTCGCGCATCGTGCCGTCGCCCGCCAGCCGGTGATAGCTCGTCATCGCTTCCATGAGATGGAGGTGGGTGTTCGCCAGCTTGAGGCCGGGGCCCACCCCCAGGTACCCGCAGAGGGTCGCGGGAGCCGGACGCCAGTCGCGCAGGAGGAACTCTCGGTACCCTCCGAACTGCCGGTCGTAGGCATGCGCCTCGAGCAGCCCGACGAGGTGCGCGGTGAGGGACAGGGCCTCGGCGTCGTGCGACGCCCTGGCATACTCGGTGAGCGCATAGATGCCGAAGGCTTGACCGTAGAGGTGCTTGTCCGGCTTCGTCGCATGGCGGCCCGATGGGTCCGTCGCCCAGTAGAAGCCGCCGTAGAGCGGATCCCACATCCGGTCGCGAAGGAATTCGTAGCCGTGTCTGGCGGCTTCCAGATACCGCCCTCCACCGTACTCGGTAGTGGCCAGGCGCGAGAAGAACCAGAGCGTGCGGGCCTGCGTGACGAGGAACTTGTCCGCGTCGCCCCGCCATGCGCTCTGACCGTCGTGGTTCAGCCGGTACCCGCCGTGCGCCCGATCGATGGCCCCGGGATACCAG
>VBAO01000098.1 GCA_005883865.1 Candidatus Segetimicrobium genomatis | reverse complement strand
GGGGTTATCCGGCATCTTGCACCCACAGTTGTAGCACATGGCGTCACCCACCCCGTCTCGATGAAGTAGGTTCCCCTTCGCAGGGCGGTTCGCGAATTCCTTGGGGAACGACAGAGTGCATGATCTTGAGCGCGACGACGCGCGCACCGTTGTTGTCCGGCCGGAGGCGCGCAGGATCGCATGTCCCTGCCAATGAAACTGCTCTTCGACCCGCGAGGGGTGGACTCGTCGATTCTCCGAGGGGAGATGATGATCATGGGACGGCAGGGGGCGCATTGGCCAGGTGTGATCCTCATCCTGGTCCTGGCGGTCGTGGTCATATCCGCACCGGCCGGACGCGCCGCGCCGGCGGTCGAGGTGTCGATTTGGGGCGGCTACCCGGAGATCGCGCCGATCTACCAGCGGGCCGCGGAGGCCTACCAGCAGGCGCATCCCAACGTCAAAGTGACGGTCCTGACCACCGACATCCGCGACTACGAGCGCAAGCTGGCGGCATCCCTTCCGTCGGATACGGCCGGGAACATCCTGGAGGTCGAGGCGCCGACCGTGGAACGATACATCGAAGCCGGTCTCATCCCCAAGGCTCCGCCCGACATCGCGCAGTTCGTTCGCAGCCGGAGCTTCAACGCGTCGGCCCAGGAGGCCGCGTCGGTCGGCACTGATGTGTACGGAGTCCCGTGGTTCGCGGGAGTCGGCGCCTTGTACTACAACACGGAGATGTTCAAAGAGGCCGGGGTCTCTGGGCCCCCCCAGACCATGGATGAGCTCATGGCCGTTGCGAAAAAGCTGGTCAAGGTCGATGCGCAGGGCCGCGTCGTCCGGAGCGGGGTCAGCCTGCGGCTCTTCGGCGCCGGGAGCGGCGTGGCCGAGAAGTTTGCCATCCTGATGTGGCCCCGCGGCGGGGAGCTCCTAACGCGGAACGCGCAGGGCAAATACAAGGCCGGATACGACAACGACGCGGGGCGGGCCACGCTCAAGATGCACATCGATGCCGTGTTCGTGAACAAGGTCGACAGCCTGGATATCAAACACGACGCCGAATCCTTTGAATTGGGGCAGACGGCCATGTTCGAACGCGAGTCCTGGGTGATCGGCGACATCCAGAAGAATGCGCCCACCCTCAAGTACCAAACGGCGGCGATCCCGCGGGACCAGCGGTGGGGAACGATCGTGGGGTCGGTGAGCCTCTATACGAGCCGATCGGCCAGGAACCCCGATGTGGCGTGGGACTTCGTCAAGTTCTTGACGCAACCGCAATTCGAACGTCAGCTCCTCCAGGAGGTCGGGTGGATCCCGCTGCGCCAAGACGTCAACTTTGATCCGGTGATCGCGAAATTCCCGCAGTACAAGGGGTTCCTGATCCGGGACCCCAAGTACGTGTACTGGTCGATGCCGAACATCAAGGACTTCGATGAGATCGAGACAAAGTTGGCGGCCCGACTCGTCGCCGCCTACCGGGATGCCACCCTGGCCGGCAATGCCGCCGGCATCGCGAACGTGCTCCACACGGCCGCGGGGGAAACCAATACCATCCTGAAGCGGGACGGGCTCTACGGCGAGTAAGGGGTCCGAGCCCGGAGCGTACGGGAGGGCTCAGCGAGCGGAGCGATCGCCGGGGGCCTTCCCGACGTGGTCCATCGTGGGCCGCGCGGCGGCGCTGATGAGGGTCAGCCGCGCCCTGATGGCGCGATATGCGTTCTGCTACCTGATGCTGGCGATCCCCACGGCCCTGTTCGTCGTGTTCCGTATCATTCCCATCGCCCGGACCCTCCAGTTGAGCACCCTCAACTGGGACCTCATTTCTCCCGCCAAGCCCTTTGTCGGGCTGGGGAACTTCCGGGAGCTCCTGCTCGACCCGAACTTTCAGCTCGCCTTGTCCAACACCACGATCTTCGCCGCGGTCACCGTCACCGCCAGCGTGGTCCTGGCGCTCCTCGTGGCGCTGCCGCTGGCCCGCGGCGTGCGGCTGGAAGGGCTCTATCAGCTCCTCTACTTTCTGCCGTTCGTCGCGCCGACGGTGCCGGAGGCGGTGGCCTGGAAGTGGATCTGCGACACCCGGTACGGCGTCCTGAACTATCTGCTGTCGCTGGTGGGGCTGGGTCCGGTGTCGTGGCTGACCGAGCCGCGCGCGACCCTCTGGGCCGTCATCATCATGTCGGTGTGGAAGACGCTCGGGTACAACATGATCCTGTTCATCGTGGGTCTCCGGGCGATCCCGGCCGAGTACACGGAGGCCGCCCTGATCGACGGCGCCGCGGGGTGGCGGCACTTCCGATCCATCACCCTTCCGCTCTTGATGCCGACCGTGCTGCTCATCACGGTCATCTCGACGATCGCCGCCTACAACGTGTTCACGCAGGTGTACGTCCTGGCCTCCGACATCCAGGGCTCGCCGGCGGGCCTGGTGCGCGTCCTGATCTATGACATCTTCGAGAACGCCTTTCGCTTCTACCGGATGGGCTACGCGTCGGCCGAAGCCACGGTGTTCTTCGTCATCGTGCTGGGCCTGACCCTGATCCAGTTCCGGGTCCTGCGGAGCCAAACCGAATGAGAGGCGGCCCGCGCCTGCTGTTCATTCACGCGTTCCTGGCCGCTTGGGCGATCGTCATGGTCTTTCCCTTTGTCTGGATGCTGTCGACGTCGGTGAAGCCCGCCACCGAGATCATCCAGTTCCCCCCGCCGTTGCTGCCGCATGTTCCCACATTCGCCAACTACGTGCGGGCCTTTCAGGCGGCCCCGTTTGGGCGGTTCTTGGTCAACAGCCTGATCGTGACGTTCGTGTCGACCATGGTCGTCCTCGTGACATCCAGCATGGCCGGCTACGTCTTCGGGAAGTACCGCTTCCCCGGCAGGACGGTGATCTTCCTGATCCTCCTGGCGACGGCGATCCTCCCGCTGGAGACCTACATGGTCCCGCTCTATCTGACGATGCGCGACTGGCGGTGGATCAACACGTATCAGGGACTGCTGGCGCCCTACCTGATGATGAGCTTTGGCGTCTTCATCATGCGCCAGTATTTCCAGTCCACGTTCCCCGACGACCTGATGGATGCGGCGCGCATCGATGGCGCCTCGGAATGGCGGATCTTCACGCACGTGGCCGTCCCGACCGCCCTGTCGGCCATGGCGGCGGTCGGGATTTTCGCCGCCATCCAGGCCTGGACGGCGTTCATCTGGCCGTTGATCATCGCCAGCACGCAGAACATGTATACGACGGAGGTCGGGCTGGCCGTCTTCCAGAAGCGCTACACGGCGGACTACGGCGCCATCACCGCCGGGGCGATCGTCAGCATCCTGCCGGTGACGGCCATCTTTCTCTTCTTCCGGCGGTACATCACCCAAGGCATCGCCTTCACCGGGTTCCGCTAAGCAAAACTTGCGTCGGAGGGAATGATTGACGGCTCCCACCCCGCAGCAGGAGTCAGGGATGGCAATAAAGTAAGGGCAAGTAAAGAGCGCCAATCGCAATGTCATCAAGATTGGCGTGAGCGTTCCCAATAGGAGGATGCGAACCATGATCGGTAGGGGCGGGCGTGAACGAAGGACCCCGGCAGCCAGGCGCATTACGCGGCGAGCATTTCTGAAGGCCGGAGGCGTCGCAGGCGTCACCGCGGCGGCCTCCGGATGGCAATTGCAGCCGTTGTTGAGCCCTCAAATCACCGTCGGCGCCTCACCGGTAACACTTAACTACTGGACCGGGTATCCGGAGATAGAGCCCTTCATCAAGAAGGCTGCTGAGGAATACGCAAAGACGCATCCTGGGTTTCGCCTTGAAACGTTGAGCAGTACGTTGCGGGAAATGGAAGCAAAGGTATCTGCGGCAATCCCCGCGGACTCGGGTCCGGATATTTTTGACATCAGTCGAACGATAACGATTGGTCTGTCCGATGCCGATCTGCTTCCGCCGAACCCTCCGAAAGTTGCAGCGTTCGTCAAGAGCGGTGTCTACGATCAAGCGGTTGTTGATTGGATAACCTGGAAAGGCAAGACTTACGGCATTCCGATGATGGACGGCGGAAGAGAAAATCTCTACTACAACACGAAAATGTTCACCGAGGCCGGGCTCGACCCAAACAAGCCGCCAGCGACCTTCGATGAGCTCATGGCTGCCGCCCGCAAGCTTGCAAAGTACGACTCATCAAAGAATCTCATTCGATCCGGTCTCAGCCTCCGGCTTTCAGGACAAGGGTCAGGAGTGGCCGACAAGTTCGACTTCATCGCATATGCGTACGGTGGCTACACCATCGTCCAGACCAAGGCCGGAAAATGGCACAATGGTTACGATAATGAGGCCGGCCGGCAAGCGTTGAAGTTCTACATCGACGCGGTCCACAAGTACCATGTCGATGACCCCAAGCTCCGGCACGACGCAGACGCTTTCGTCAGCCAGCAGACGGCCATGTTGATGCGGGAGAGCTGGGTGATCGGCGAGCTTAAAACGAAAGGCCCCGACGTTCTCTACAACACCGCCCCCATTCCACGGGCCAAACGCTGGGGCGCCAACACGTGGCCGTACTGCATCTACGTCACACGCACATCCAAGTCCCCTGATATTGCATGGGACTTTGCGCAATTCATGGTGAGCCCTGCGATGCAGGTCGAATTGATCAAGACCTCGGGCTGGACCGCAATCCGCAAGGACGTCGATTGGGGTCCCATTCTTAGGGAGACACCGCAATACAAAGCGTTCCTCGTCTGGCCCAAGGGACGAGGGTTTTTCGAAGAGCCTCCCGTCCCGGCTTTTGTCGAGGTGCAGAGCAAGATGGCTGACCGCCTGGTTGCCGCTTACATGGATAAGTCCCTTGTCGATAATCCAGATGGGATCGCCAAGACGATCCATGCCACGGCGGTGGAAACCGACAACATATTGAAGAAGGCAGGGGTCTACGGGGCCGACTAAGGAGTGGTCTGGGATCATCAGTCCGCCTCGGTTCCAGTGACCCAATGCTAGGGCCCAGGTAGCGTCATGGGGGTGACGTCTGCCGGGGGAGAGCTTCGATACGATGCCGCGCTGTCCGCCTGGATTTGCCGTCGCCTTCGGATCAGTCGGGTCACGCTAGCCACCTATGTCTTCTGCTATACCGGGCTGGCGCCCATACTGCTGGTCTATTGGATTCTCCGACTCCAGCCGATCGGCCGGACGTTCTACCTAAGCTTCTACGACTGGCATTTGATCCGGCCGCTGAAGCCATTCGTGGGACTGGGCAATTACCAGGATCTCCTTCAAGACCAGAACTTCCTCGGAGCCTTGCGAAACACGACGGTGTTCGCGGTGTTTGTGGTTACGATCAGTGTCGTCTTAGGTCTTGCGCTGGCCGTCATGCTCTCGGGCAAGCTGCGCCTGACGGGAGTCTATCAGGCTATTTACTTCGTGCCTGTCATCATGCCAATGGTGCCCATGGCGATCGCGTGGAAGTGGATCTTCGATGCGCGCTACGGCATCCTCAATTACTTCCTGTCTTGGTTCGGCGTGCAACCGATCGGCTGGCTGACGTCCCCGGATATGGCGATGGCAGCGATCATCATCATGAGTGTATGGAAGGTTCTCGGATACAATATGGTGCTGCTGCTTGTGGGACTCCAGAGCATTCCGACGATCTACTATGAAGCCGCGAGTATCGATGGGGCCGCCGGCTGGGCGAAGTTCCGCCGGATCACGCTCCCTCTACTGGAGCCGATTATCCTCTTTGTCATAATCGTTTCCACGATCAACGCCTACAACGTCTTCACCCAGGTCTATGTCATGACTCAAGGATCCCAGGCGGCGCCCGGAGGCTTGCTGCGCGTCCTGGTGTTCGACATCTATCAAAACGGGTTCCAATTTTTCAAGATGGGGTTCGCATCCGCCGAGGCCGTTGTGCTCACGATCATCGTCATAGTCCTCACGCTCATTCAGTTCCGAGTGATGCGCCCTAGCGTGGAGTGAAGTCGGTGCGCAGAGGCCAGCCGGGTCGGAGCCGTGCCGTATGGCAGCGTCTTGGAGTTCCGGCAATCAGCCACGGTCTTCTTCTTTCCGGGAGCCTGGTGATGCTCTTTCCGCTCGTTTGGATGTTGGCGACTTCCCTCAAGCCCGCGAATGAGACGCTGCTGTGGCCACCTCGACTACTCCCGATCCATTGGACGCTCGCAAACTATCCCACGGCACTCCAGGCAGCACCCATCGGTCGCTACTTCGTCAATAGTATCATTGTATCGTTTTGGCAAGCACGTCTTTCCCGGGAGGGACGTTCTTTTTCTCGTGATCCTGGCATCCGCGATGTTCCCATTTGAGACATATATGATCCCTCTTTTCCTGACGATGAAATCGTTCGGATTGATCAACACCTATGTCGGCATCGCGTCTCCGTATCTGATCATGAGCTTCGGCATTTTTCTGATGCGCCAACATATCGCTCATGCCATTCCGGATGAACTCCTGGATGCGGCGCGAGTGGATGGCGCATCGGAGCTGAGGATCTTCCTCCGAGTGGTTGTGCCGCTCTCGGCGTCGGCTATCGGCGCTTTGGGTATTTTGGCTTTTATTCAAGCCTGGAGCGCCTTCATTTGGCCTTTGCTCATGGCAACGAGCCGCGGCATGTACCTGATGGAACTTGGGTTGAGTACCTTCCAATCGAGGTATACCGCGGATTACAACCTGCTCACCGCGGCTGCGATGCTGAACACCATTCCGATGCTGATCGCGTTCATTGTCCTCAGGCGTCAAATCATCGAGTCGGTCGCACTGACCGGTCTCAAAGGATAGGCGGGGGGAACCGAAGTTTCTGGCGACGTTGCCGTATGGCGCTGCGAATCAGTGAATGGGGTGACGTGGATGCGCTCGCGCTGGAGTCCCGCCACGCCTTCGACTTTGCCGTCGCACCCATCGCGGACGGCTCCTGGGTCACCGTTCCCGTAAAGGTCGCGGTGGGCACACGTCGTCGCCCTCGTTTCGTGGCGATCGCGGGAATTCACGGGGATGAGCCCGACGGAATGCTGGCCTTATTGGATTTTTGGGACAGACTGCAGTCGGCTGATCTCCGGGGGACGATCATTCTGGTTCCTGTGGCAAACCCGCCCGCTTTCGCACACCATCAAAGGCGCAACCCCTTGGATAACCTTGATCTCAATCGATCGTTCCCTGGTCATATTGACGGCACCCCAACGGAACGTCTGGCATATCGACTTGTTCACGACATCCTGAAGGGCGCTGACTTCCTCTTTACTCTCCATAGCTGGTACGCAAGCGGAATGGTTGCACCCTATGTTGAGTTCCCGGAAGGCGCGAGCGACGTCGCCGTGCGGAGCAGGCAGGCGGCAGTGGCGGCTGGCTTCACGCGTCTGCGGGCAGGCGGGTGGCCCCAAGGGGTCCTGGGGTTGACGGCCGTCGAGATGGGGATCCCGGTGCTCGAGGCCGAGATCGGCGGGCAGGGCATGTCCACGCGGGAGAATCGAGCGGCATACGCTGATCATCTGGCCCGGTTGCTGCAGCATTTGGGGATCTCGGAGGGAGATTCGCCTTCCAATCCCGCCCCGGAGTTGTATGGGCGCGGTTTCCTCTATGCTCCTGTCAGC
>VBAO01000507.1 GCA_005883865.1 Candidatus Segetimicrobium genomatis | reverse complement strand
TCAGGCAGTTCGTCAAAGCCGGCGGCCTCATGTCCTACGGCGCGGACATCATCGCGAGTTACTGTCAGGCCGCCGTCCTCGTCGACAAGATCCTGAAGGGCGCCAATCCTGGCGACCTCCCTGTTGAGCAGCCCACTAAGTTCGAGCTACTGATCAACCTCAAGACCGCCAAGGCCCTCGGCTTGACGATCCCGCAGTCGGTGCTGTTGAGGGCGGATGAGGTGATCCGATGACAGGTTGTGGACTCAGAGTAGCCGTCCTCGTCCTCGCCATCCTCATGACGCCGCTCGCCGCTGACGCGCAGCAGGCGGGCAAGGTGTACCGGATCGGTCTCTTTCATGTGGGCCTCGATCATGTCCCTCCCTCCCTGGAGCCGCTGCGAGAACGGCTGAAGATTCTGGGATATGAAGAGGGGAAGAATCTCCGTGCTGATTGGCGAAACCTGCCAGACGAGGAAGCTGCCCGTGAGGCGGCTAAGGAGTTCGTCCGGGCTCGAGTGGATCTCATCGTCGCGTTCGAAAATCAGACGGCGCGAGCTGCCAAGGGGGCGACCTCGGAGATCCCCGTTGTCTTCCTTCACGTCACGGACCCCGTAGCCGACGGGCTCGTACAGAGCATGTCTCATCCCGGTGGAAATTTGACGGGCTTTGCCGGGTTAGGAGACGTTCCCGCAAAGGATATCGAACTGTTTAAGGAAGTCGTCCCGAGGGTCCGCCGCCTGCTCGTCTTGGTCGACCCTCAGGATCCCGTGACGCCGCGGCGGCTCGGGGAGATGCGGAGGGCCGCTGAGGTCCTCAAGCTCAAATTGGTGGAGCGGGAGGCGATCGACCGGGTGGACGTCGAACGCGTCTTCGGCTCGATCAAACGTGCCGACGTTGACGGGATCATCACGGCGTCTCCCGACCTCCGGACCAAGTTTTCTGGCCTCCTGATTCGACTCGCCGCCGGCAAGGGCCTGCCGCTGCATGTCCACCGGAAGGAGTGGGTGGAGCAGGGTGCGCTCTTTACTTACGCACCCGATCTTGCGTCCGTCGGGGCTCTGGCTGCCCAGTACATCGATAGGATCGTTAAAGGCGTGAAACCTGCGGACCTTCCGATCGATGAGCTGTCGCAGTACAAGCTTATAATCAACCTCAGGACCGCAAAGGCGCTCGGGCTCACGATCCCGCAGTCCGTGCTGCTGAGGGCGGATGAGGTAATTAAGTGAGCAACGTGCGGCTCATCGTCATTCTCACTCTAGCTCTCCTCACCACCCCGCTCGCCGCCGATCCTCAGCAGACGGCAAAGGTCCCGCGGGTAGGCGTCTTGGCGGCTGCCTTCTCCCCAGCTTCGCTCGAATGTGAGGCATTCCGCCAAGGGCTCCGCGACATTAGCTATGTGGAAGGAGAGAACATCGCCATCGAGTGGAGATCTGCGTACGGGCATTATGATCAGCTTCCAGGACTCGCGACCGAGCTTGTCCGACTCAAGGTTGATGTCATCGTTACGGAAAGCACGGTCGCGGCTCGCGTCGCCAAGCACGCGACCACGACCATCCCCATCGTCATGGCGATCGTTGCGCGGCCGGGTGGGAACATCACCGGGATGACCATCATGTCTGAGGAGCTGGCCGCGAAACGGCTGCAGCTGCTCAAGGAGGCCGATCCCAAGGTCTCGCGCGTGGCTGTTCTTTACCAGCCAGCCACCCTGCTACGTAAAACGACCTTGAAAGCGCTTGAGGTCGCGGCTCCGTCGTTGCGAGTTCAACTTCAGCCGATAGAGGTGCTCGGCTCCGACGAGTTGGAACCCGTCTTCTCGGCGATGAACAGGTCTCGCGCCGACGCGCTCTTCGTGGTCGATGATCCGATGTTCTTTACTCACCGAATGAGACTCCTGGAGCTCGCGACACAGAATCGGCTACCGGCGATATACTCGAATAGGGTATTCGTGGACGCTGGCGGGCTCATGTCGTACGGAGTGAACTTTGCGCACATGTTTCGGCACGCCGCCACCTGGGTGGACAAGATCCTGAAAGGCGCGAAACCCGGCGACCTCCCTGTGGAGCAACCGACCGTCTACCAGCTGGTCATCAATATGAAGACCGCCAAGGCGCTCGGCCTCGTGATCCCGCAGTCGTTGCTGCTGCGGGCGGATGAGGTGATCCGATGACTGTTCCCCTCGTCGCCCACTGCCACCTCGGCCTCGGCAAGCTGTACCGGCGGACGGGACAGCGCGATCAGGCCCACGAGTACCTCGGCATCGCGACAACGATGTACCGCGAGATGGACATAGGGTTCTGGCTGGAGAAGGCGGAGACGGACTTAACGCACTTGTCGCAGTGAGTCCGAGCGCGCTCGAGCTGGGCGCACTTCGAACACACCACGAAGAGCTGGCACAAACCCTCGTCACG
>VBAO01000497.1:2703-4368 GCA_005883865.1 Candidatus Segetimicrobium genomatis | reverse complement strand
CCATTTGCCGTCCTTCGTGCGGAACGTCCCGTTGCGCGGCAGCGCGATCCAGTTGACGACCTGCCGGGCGTTGAGCCAGGCGGTCGCCTCTTGCTGCTCCATAAAAAGCATCGCGTCGAGCAGCGACGCGCTGATGAGCTGGCCCGTCCCGGTCCGCGCCCGCGCCAGCAGCGCCAGCAAGATGCCCTGCACGAGCAGCATGCCGGCGGCGCAGTCGCACACCGCGGTGCTGAACGGCTCGGGCGGCGCGTCCGGTTCCGTCCGGCGCAACAGGGCGCCGCCGAGCGCCTGAGCCAGGGCGTCTTGCCCGCCTTTGGCCTTGTAAGGCCCGGTGAGGCCGTACCCGCTGCCGACCGCGTAGACGAGGCGCGGATTGCGCTCACGCAGCTCGTCGTAGCCGAGCCCGAGCCGTTCCATCGTCCCGGGACGAAAGTTGTGGATGAGCACGTCGGCGCCGCGCACCAGGCGCAGGACGACGTCGAGCCCGGCGGGCTGTCGGAGGTCCACCGTCAGCGCGCGTTTGTTCCGGTTGGTGGCGAGGAAGATGTAGCTCACGCCGTCCGGCCGCGGCAGCGTGGTACGCGTGTAGTCGCCGCCCCCCGGCCGCTCGATCTTGATGACGTCGGCGCCGAAGTCGCCGAGCATCTGCGTCGCAAGCGGGCCGAGCGTGATCTGCGTGAAGTCGAGCACGCGCACGCCGTCGAGCGGCAGCACCGGGGCGCTCACCGACCGCTCCACCGCGGCGCGCGTTTCTCGCGAAACGCGCGCACCCCCTCGTCCCCGTCCTCCGAAGCGAGCGCGTCCAGCACGCGGCGGGGGAACCACCGCGCGGCGGCCCACAGCGGCAGGTCGAGCGCGGCCAACGCCAGTTGCTTCGTCGCTTCGACAGAAAGGGGAGCGCAGGCGACGACCTGCGCCGCCCAGCGGTCCGCGGCCGCGCCGAGGTTGGATCCCGGCACGACCTCGTTGACGAACCCCGCGGTGTGTCCCTCGGCCGCGCTGATCCGGCGGCCGGTGAGGAGCATGCCCATCGCGAGCTTCAAGGGAATCTGCCGCGCCAGCATGCCGATGCCGCCGTCCATCGCCATCCGCCCGACTCTCGGCTCGGGGAATCCGAACTCCGCATGGTCCGCGGCAACGATCAGGTCGCAGGCGAGCGCCAACTCGAAGCCGCCGCCGAGGGCGAAGCCGTTGACCGCGGCGATCACGGGCTTTAGCAGGTCGCGGCGCAACGACAGGTTGCCCGAGCCTAGCGGCAGCGCCTGGCGCAGGTAGTCGATACCGCTGGCCTCCGATGCGTCCTTCATGTCGGCCCCCGCGGAGAACGCGCGCGTGCCCGAGCCGGTCAGGACCGCGAGCCGGACCGCCGGATCGTCACGGATGCGATCCCAGGCGCGCCCAAGCGCGTCGTGCGCCGCCCGGTTCAACGCGTTCAGGACCTGCGGGCGGTCGATCGTCACGCGGGCGATCGCGCCGTCCCGCTCGTACCGGATGCCGTCCTCGACGATCGCCTCCGCCATGGCTACGCCTCGCCTCCTCCGATGGCCCCCGCCGGCCGCTCCTCGAGGCCGAGGTCTGCGCCGGCCGCGATGAGTCTCCGCTGCAGCGCCGGCACGTCCACGTTGCGGGGCTCGACGCCGGCCTCGATCGCAAGCGCCGCGGCGG
>VBAO01000497.1:594-2680 GCA_005883865.1 Candidatus Segetimicrobium genomatis | reverse complement strand
GTCCGGCGACCAAGAGCCCGTCGACGCCGCGCGGCAGGAGCGCCCGGTACGGCATGAAGTAGTCGCGGCCGCGGCCGATGACGTCCGGGAACCGGCGGCCCTCGAGGACGTCCGCCATCGTCATCACGTATTCGCCCCGGAGCACGCGCGCCTGCCGAACGCCCGCCTGCGGCGCGGCGTCCAGGACGTAGGCGCGCTCGAAGCCCGGCATGCGCCCGCGCAGCCACGCGATCACCCGCATCAGCCGCTCACGCGACTCGATCTCGACGCGCGTCAAATCTTCGACCGAGAGGGCGTCGAGACCATGAAGATGCGGACAGTTGCACCAGACCACGCCCTCCCGCACGGTGCGCAGCCACCAGAAGTCCCACGATCCGCCGACCAGACGCTTCACCTCCGCGTTGAGCTTCCGCGACTCTTCGGGATGGGCCCGATCGAACGCGATGATCCGGTCGACGTCGACCTGCGCCATCCGGTGGACGAGGCTCATCAGGTACCGCCCGTGCACGAACGGCGCGCCGGCGGAGGCGTACACCCGGACGCGTCCGTTCTCGACGAGCGCGCGCGAGAACCACGAGTGCAACCGGAGGGTGACGCCGGCCTCCTTGCACACCTCGAACGCCGCGTATTTCCAGGCCTCCGGATCGAATGCAGCCGCGTACGTCGTTGGGAGCGGTTTCGAGCCCGCGTAGAAATCCTCAAAGCCCCAGCGCGCCCAGCGCCACCAGAACTCCGGGTCCCGGCTGAAGCACTCTTCCTCCGGCGGCGCCACGGCGCCGCCGAGCCGGATCAGCCGCTCGAGGAACTCATAGCAGATCCCGGCGACGGTGCGCTTTGTGTGGCCCGACATGTCGGCCAGCAGCAGCACCATCCCGCCCGAGGCCATGCCGCCCAGGTACCCGTAGCGCTCCACGAGCAGCGTGCGGGCGCCCGCGCGGGCGGCCGCCACCGCCGCCGCGAATCCGGCCGGCCCCCCGCCGATCACGACGACGTCGGCGTCGGCGACGACGGGGACGTCCTGCGCCGGCTCGCGTACCGTCTGCACCGTTCTCCTCCCTCCCATTCCCGCGCCTGTGCCGCTCCGCGTCACCGCGGCGGGATCCCGCCGGGCGCGGTCGTCACTCCAGGCGCGTATTGGTCCGGCGCCAGGGCATCGCGTAGTGCTCGATGACCGTCACCAGGTTGAACATGAGCAGCGCGAGCGCCGAGGCAACGGTCATCGTCGCGTAGAGCAGCGGCGTGCGGTAATCGGCGGTCGCCGCGATGATCAGGTAGCCGAGGCCGGTATTCGAGCCGATCCACTCGCCGACAATCGCGCCCAGCAGCGCCGCGGTGCTGGCGATGCGGAGCGCCGAGAACAGGTACGGCAGCGAGTTGGGCCACCGGAGGTACCGGAACACCTCCCACCGGCTCGCCGAGAGCACCCGCATCAACTCGAGCGCCTGTTGATCGACGGCGGCCAAGCCGTCGGCCATGTTCACGAGGGTTGGGAAGAACGTGATCAGCGCCGCGATCGCCACCTTCGGCGCGTACCCGTTGCCCAGCATCAGCACGAGGATCGGGCTGATCGCAACGATCGGCAGCGTCCGCACCGTCACCGCAATCGGGTAGACGCTGTGCCTGAACGTCCGGTTGTGGACGAAGCCGACCGCGGCGCTGATCGCCACAAGATTGCCGGCGGCAAACCCCAAAATGGTCTCGATCAGCGTCGGCCACGTGTTCTTCAACAACGTCCCGTTCTCCGTCCGCAGCGTCGCGATCACCTGGAGCGGCGACGGCGCGATGTAGTCCGGCACCCGAAACACGACGATAATCACCTGCCAGGCGGCGAGCACCCCGACAAACGTCCCCACGGAGACCGCGTAGCGCCGCCAGCTCGCCTCGCCCCGCCGCCGGCGGGCGCGAGGCGCTGCGGTTGCGGGCCGTGCGACGGCGCGCGCGGACACGGGCGGGCGGCCGACGCCGGCCATCAGTGCTCCAGCGCCTCCCGCAATTGCGACGCGAACCGGGTGAACTCCGAAGTGTCGCGCATCCGGGGCTGCCGCGGATACGGGAGGTCGATCTCGACGATGCGACGGATCTCGGC
>VBAO01000497.1:0-564 GCA_005883865.1 Candidatus Segetimicrobium genomatis | reverse complement strand
CACGAACAGGATCGTCCGCCGCACCGCGGTCCAGACCCGAAGCAGCTCCTCGTTCAGGCGATCCCGGGTGATCGCGTCCAGTGCGCCGAACGGCTCGTCCATCAGGAGGACCGGCGGATCGTTGACGAGTGCCCGGGCGATGGCGACCCGCTGCTGCATTCCGCCCGACAACTCGGCCGGCCGCATCCGCTCGAAGCCCTGGAGCCCCACGAGCGCCAGCAGCGCCGCCGGCGACGGGCCGCCGGGATGGGCGCGGCCCCAGCCGCCGATGCGCAGCGGAAGCGCGACGTTTTCCTCGACCGTGAGCCAGGGCAGCAGCACCGGCTGCTGGAACACCATCCCGAACTGGCGATCCCGCCTGGCCTCGTCGGGCGTGCGTCCGAGGATCTCGATCGTGCCGCTCGTGGGATCGAGAATATCCGCCACGAGGCGCAACAGCGTCGACTTTCCGCATCCCGACGGCCCCAGGAGCGACACGAACTCGCCCTGCGGGATCGTGAGCGTGATATCGCGCAGTACCTCCAGCGGGGTGTGGTCGCGTTCGAACGCCATGGAAACCGCGTG
>VBAO01000097.1 GCA_005883865.1 Candidatus Segetimicrobium genomatis | reverse complement strand
GATCAAACTGTGTTCCCGCGCACCGCTCGAGTTCGGCCACCGCTTTGGCCACCGGCCACGCGGCCTTGTAGGGCCGCGCGCTGGTCATCGCGTCGAAGGCATCCGCGACGGCGACGATGCGGCCTGGGAGCGGGATCGACTCGGCGCGAAGCCCCTGGGGATAGCCGGCGCCATCCCACCGCTCGTGGTGCGTGAGGGCGATTCCTTGGGCCACCTGGAGGAGCGGGAATCGTCCGCCGGACAGGATCTTGGCCCCGATCGTCGTGTGGGTCTTCATGAACTCGAACTCCTCAGGGGTCAGCCGGCCCGGCTTGAGCAGGATGCTGTCGGGGATGCCGATCTTGCCCACATCGTGGAGAGGAGCGGCCCGCCGGATCACCACAACCTCCGCCGGGGGCAGCCCGTGCGCCCGGGCGAGGAGCGATGAGATCCGGCCCACGCGCTTCGTGTGCTCGCCGGTGTCGTCGTCCCGATATTCGGCGGCCAGCGCCAGGCGCTCGAGGACTTCGACGTGGGCGTCTTCCAGTTCCTGCGTCCGTGCCCGCACCCGTTGCTCCATATCGAGGTAGAGGAATCGGGTCTCGAGCAGGTTCTCGATGCGCAGGCGGACCTCGGTCGGATCGAAGGGCTTGGTCAGAAAGTCCTTCGCCCCCCCGGCCAGGGCTCGCTGCTTCGCTTCGGGGGTGATGTCCGCCGTGAGCACCAGGATGGGGACGTAGGATTCCGGCGGGATCAGGAGTTTGAGTTCTTCCATCACCCTGAACCCGTCCAGATGGGGCATATGCAGGTCCAACAGGATCAGATCGGGCTGGAACTCGCTGTACAGAGTCACTGCCTCGCGGGAATCGGTCGTGCCTCGAAGGTCGGAAAAGCCAGCCGCCCGCCGCAGGATCCCCTCGAGGAGGCGGACGTTGGCCTCCTGGTCATCGACGATGAGGATCCGGGCGTCTCTAGCCGACTTTGCCGGCACGGTCCGGCTTACTTATTCCATGCCCATTCGCCGCGCTGGCCAGACGGAGCCCCGCCGGGGGGATCGGGGTTAGGCATTTCACCACATTTTCACGACGCATTCACAACTTCTTCGAACTTGGGGCGCATACTGAGGCCCGCGAGGATGTTACTCTCTATGGAGGTAACGGTGATGCGAAGCAGATCCGTTCGCGCGGCAATTCTGCAGGGGGCCGCGGCGGCCGGCCTGGCGCTTCCCGCGGTGGCCGCCCTGGCGGTGCCGGCGCTGGCCCAGGGGTTCGGCGGGTTCGGGTCGCACCCGTTCGGCCCCTCCCCGTTCGGGCCCCACCCGCTCGGCCCCGGAATGTGGGTCGTGGGAGGCGTCTTCCTGTTGCTCCGAGCCCTGCTGTTGATCGGCCTCGTGGCTCTGGTCTGGCGCGCCCTGGGCGCAGGCACCCTGTGGCAGCGGCCGGACAACGCCACCCAGCTCCTGCGTGAGCGGTACGCCCGGGGCGAGATCGGCGAGGACGAGTACCGCAAGCGCCTCGGGACGCTCGCCTGACGGCCCGTGCCCAGGATCCTGGTCGTCGACGACGAGCCTCAGATCGTGGACCTGCTGCGCTCCTACCTGCGGCGGGAGGGGTTCGACGTCGATGAGGCGGGGGACGGGGAGGCGGCGCTGGCCGCCTGCGCACGCCGGCGCCCGGACCTCGTCGTCCTGGACCTGATGCTGCCCAAGGTGGACGGCCGGGAGGTGTGCCGCCGCATCCGCGAGACGTCGCAGACGCCGATCATCATGCTCACCGCCCGCGACGAGGAGACCGATAAGTTGCTGGGGCTGGAGTTGGGGGCCGACGATTACATCACGAAGCCCTTCAGCCCGCGCGAGGTGGTGGCGCGCGTGCGCGCCGTGCTGCGTCGCGGCGGCCGGGAAGCGGTCGAGATGGTTCGGGTCGGCGACCTGGTGATCGATCTGCGGGCGCACGAGGTGAGCCTGCAGGGGCGGCGCGTCGACCTCACCCCGACGGAATTCCGGCTGCTCGAGATCTTGGCCGGCCATCCCAACCAGGTCTTCACGCGCATGCAGCTCATCGACCGCGTCCAGGGCCACGCGTTCGAAGGATACGAACGCACCGTGGATGCGCACATCAAGAACCTGCGGGGGAAGGTGGAACCCGACCCCAAGAATCCTCGCTATGTCCTCACCGTGTACGGCGTGGGGTACAAGTTTCAGACGGCGGAGAACCACGATGCGTAGCCTGCGCGCCAGGCTCAGCGTCGCCTTCGTCCTGATCGCGATCCTCCACACGGTGCTCTCGGCGACGTTTGCCAGCTACGAAGCCCACCGGGCATTCCGGCAGTACGTGGAGCGGGGTGAGGAGCACGAGGCGCGCACGGTAGGGTCGGGCGCGCCGGGGGTGTCGATCGCCGCGCCGCAGGACCCGATGCGCCGGCCGCCCTTCGGTGCGCGGGAGGTTCTGTTCTCGAGCCGGATCCGAAACGGCATCTGGGGGGCGACGCTGATCGCCGCGGGGCTGGGCGTGCTCGTGGCGCTGTGGATTGCCGGCCGCATCGGGAAGCCGGTGGCGGAGCTGACGCGGGCCACCCGGGCCATCGCCCGAGGCGGTCCTGCCCCGTTCGTGCCCGTGACCGGGCGCGACGAGCTGGCGGAATTGGGGCAGGCTTTCAATCAAATGGCCGCCCAGCTGGCCGCGGAGGAGCAGCAGCGGCGCCGCCTGTTTGCCGGCATCGCCCACGAGCTGCGCACCCCGCTTGCGGTGATCCAGGGGACGCTGGAAGGGATGCTGGATCGCGTGGTCGAGCCGACCCCGGAGCGGATCGCCGGGCTGCACAGCCAGGCGCTTCTATTGAAGCGTCTGATCACCGACCTGCGCGACCTTTCGCTGGCGCAGGCGGGGCAGTTGCAGCTCAACCGGCGGACGATCGACATCAGCGGGGTGGTCCGCGAGACGCTCGAGGCGATGGCTCCGCTCGCGGACGAGCGGACCGTGGCGCTGCGGGTGGAAGCCCCCGCGCACCTGTCCCCGGTGAACGCGGACCCGGACCGGCTGCGTCAGGTGGTGCAGAACCTGGTAGAAAACGCCCTGCGGCATACCCCGGCCGGGGGCGAGGTGCGCATCTTGCTGCAGGACGGCGACGGCGACGGGATCCGCATGGCGGTCGCAGACACCGGGAGCGGCATCGGCGCAGAGGACCTGCCCCATATCTTCGACCACTTCTATCGGGCCGACGCGTCGCGGACGCGCCGCAGCGGTGGCACCGGGATGGGGCTGGCCATCGTCAAATCGCTCGTGGAGGCGCACGGAGGGCGCGTGAGCGTGGAGAGCGCCCCGGGCGTCGGCAGCAGGTTCACGGTCACCCTACCGCGAGCCTCACAGGAGGTATCGTGATGCGTCCGCGCTCGGGATTGGCCGTTCGGCTGGGTCTGCTGATCACCTGCCTGCTCCTGCCTTGGGGGACCGCGTGGGGACAGGGCGCGCCCTCTCCGGCAGCCTCGCCGGCCGCGCTCGCCCTGGACCACGCCCTCCAGCAGGCGCTGGGGCAGAATCCCCAGGTGCTCGCCGCCCGCGCGTCGGTCATCGCGGCGCAGCAGAACCTTGCCGTGGCGCGGACGGGTCTTGCGCCGACGATCTCGGCAAACGGAACGGGCACCTACGGGACCTCCTCTTCGACGTCGTCCACCTTGGGCGGCCTGACGGCCCCGCTGACGACCATTACCGGAACCGGATCGGTCTCCCTCGGGGCCTCGCTGCCGCTATACGACGGCGGACGCACAGAGGCCAATGTCCAGGCCGCCGAGGCTGCGCTGGCCTCCGCCCAGGCGGCGTTGCGCCAGACCGAGCAGGACACCGCCCTCGGGGTGGCCACCGCGTTCTTCAACGTCCTCCAGGCCGAGCGCCTCGCGACGGTCCGGGAGGCTCTGCTGCTGCAGGCCCAGGCCCAGCTCGAGCTCTCACAGGCGCGGGTGCGGGCAGGGGTGGCCGCGCAGTCGGACGTGATCCAGGCGCGGGCGCAGGTGGCCCAGGCACAGGTGGACCTCCTGGCCGCGCGCTCCCAGGTCGGGACATCGAAGGCGGCACTCCAAGGCTCGATCGGGGTGGACGCCGCCGAGCCGGTCGAAGTTCAGGAGCCGCCCGTGCCCCCGGGGACGGTGACGGCCTCCGCCGAGGCGGCGATGCAGACCGCTGAGACCACCCGGCCGGAGGTCGCCAAGGCGCAGGCGGCCGTCTCGTCCGAACAGGCGGCGCTGGACCTGGCCCGCGTCGCCGCGGGTCCCCAGGTCACCGTCGGGGTGGGCACGACCTATACCCCGCTCAGCACGAGCCCGGTCCTGAACAACGCCACATCCTACGGGGTCTCGGCCACCGTGAGCCTGCCGCTCTACGACTCCGGCAAGGGTCGGGCAGAGATCGGCGCGGCGCAGGCGGCCCTCCAGGGCGCTCAGGCCCAACTGCGGGGGGAACGGCTGGCGGTCCGCCAGGACGCGTATCAAGCGTACCTCTCGGCGGTGCAGGCGGCCGCCAACATTCAGGCGACTCAGGCCGCCAAGGCCGCGGCCGATGAGGCGCTCCGCGTCGCCGAAGGCCGCTACCGGGCGGGGGTGGGGACGATCGTGGAACTGATCACGGCCCGGGCGCAGGCGGCCCAGGCGGACGTCAACGCGGTGAACGGGCTGTACGCGTACGAGACGGCGCTGGCGACGCTGCGCCATGCCGAGGGCCTGCCGATCCAGGCGAGCGCCCTGGGAGGCGGCCAATGACGCTGACGTCTCGTGGGGTGTGGCGGGCGGCCGTCGCAGTCTTCCTCATCGGCGCGGTCGCCACCGGCGCCGCGTGGGGCTTCCAGCGCCTCACCACCCGCCGGGGTGGCATCCGCTACGTCACGCGCCCCGTCGCCTACGCCGACATCTCGGCCTCGGTCAACGAGACCGGGACCGTCAATCCCGTCGACGTGGTGCAGGTCGGCAGCCAGGTGTCGGGCACGATCGCGACGCTCAACGTCGACTACAACTCGAAGGTGACCAAGGGCGAGGTGCTGGCGACCCTCGACCCGACCACGTTCCGGGCGGCCGTGGAGCAGGCGACTGCGAGCCTCGAAGCGGCGCAGTCCTCTGCCGCCGCCACCCAGAGCGGGGTGCTGCAGGCCCAGGCGGGCCTCGAGAGCGCCGCGGCGAACCTCCGGCAGGTCCAGGCCAACCTCCGCAGCGCGCAGGCGAACGCCGGCAAAGCGAACGCCCAGCTCGCCCTCGCCAACCTGACCGTGACCCGCGACGCGCCGCTGCTCCAACAGGGGTTCATCGCCCAGAATCAGATGGACGCTGACCGGACCGCCGCCGCGGCGAGCGCCGAGGACGACCGCGCGGCCCAGGACGCCGCCGTTGCCGCCCAGGCCCAGGTCGGCGCCGCGGAGGCCCAACTGCGGAGTGCGCAGGCCCAGGTGAAGACGTCCCAGGCCCAGGCCGCCGCGTCGCAGCACCAGGTCGCCTCCTCGGCCGCGCAGCTGCAACAGGCGCAGTACAATTTCTCCCGGACGGTGATCACGAGCCCGATCGACGGGGTCGTGATGGCGCGCAACGTGAGCGTCGGCCAGACGGTCGCCGCGTCCTTCCAGACGCCAACCCTCTTCACGCTGGCCACCAACCTGACGAACATGCAGGTCGACACCTCCGTCGATGAAGCGGACGTCGGCAACGTGCGCCCCGGGGAGACGGCGCACATCTCCGTCACGGCGTTCCCGAACGTCAGCTTCGCCGGGACGGTCCAACAGGTGCGCGTGAACCCCACGGTCGTCCAGAATGTGGTCACCTACGACGCCGTCGTGATCGTGCACGACACCTCCGGCCGGCTGTTGCCGGGGATGACGGCGCAGGTGGCGATCGACGTGGGCACGCGGACGCACGTGCTCGCCCTCCCGATCGCGGCGCTCCTGTATCGCCCGCTGGCGGCCGGCGGCGCTCCATCCGCGGCCCAGGGGAACGGCTCCACCGGGGCCCCGGTCGCCGGCGCCCCGGGATCGCAGGTGACCGTGTGGAGGCTCGGCAACGGGCGGCCGCAGGCGGTCCCCGTCGTCATCGGGCTCTCCGATGGCCAGACCGTCGAGATCGCGAGCGGAAACATCCACGACGGAGACCGCGTCATCATCGCGCAGGTGCGCGGACAGGGGCGGGGCCCCGGCGGACTTCAGGGTCCCGCCGGCGGGCCGGGTCCCGGCGGCGGGGGATGAAGGCGGAGCCGGCGATGGCGCGCGGCCGGGGAGCGGCGGATCCCCTGATCGAGGTCGGCGACCTCACGAAGGTCTACGGGGAAGGGGCCACCGCGGTCCACGCCCTGCGGGGCGTGAGCCTCTCCATCGGGCCCGGCGAGTTTGTCGCGATCATGGGCCCCTCGGGCTCCGGCAAGTCGACGTTCATGCACCTGCTCGGCTGCCTGGACCGGCCGTCATCGGGATCGTACCGCCTCGCCGGGGTGGAGGTCTCGCGCCTGTCGCGCGATCAACTGGCGGACATCCGCAGCAGGCAGATCGGGTTCGTCTTCCAGAGCTTCAACCTGCTCCCCCGCACGGCGGCCCTGGAGAACGTCGAGCTGCCGATGCTCTACGCCGGGGTCGATCGCGGCGAGCGGATGCGCCGCGCACGGGCGCTCTTGGAGAACGTCGGCCTCGGGGATCGCGTGGATCACCGGCCGAGCGAGCTCTCGGGCGGGCAGCAGCAGCGCGTGGCGATCGCCCGGGCGCTGGCCAACGGCGCCCCGCTGCTCATGGCCGATGAGCCGACGGGGAATCTCGACAGCGCGAGCAGCATCGAGATCATGACGCTCTTCCGGCGCCTCAACCGGGAACGGGGCATCACCGTGGTCGTGGTGACGCACGACATGAACGTCGCGGCGTGGTCCGGGCGCGTCGTGATCTTCAAGGATGGGCTGGTGACGGACGACCGGCCCGTCGCGGAGGTCGTCCCTGCGTCCGTCATGGCGGGGGTCGCCGCGGCGCCGGCCGCCCGCGGGGACCGCGCATGAACACCGCGCTCCTCCTCCGGGTGGCCTGGCAGGCGCTGCGGCGCAACGCCGCGCGCTCGTTCCTGACGATGCTGGGGATCATCATCGGGGTCGGGGCCGTGATCACCTCGATGGCCATCGGCTCGGGGGCGCAGGCCGCCGTCCTTGCCCAGATCGAGAGCCTGGGCGCCAACCTGGTGGTCGTCGTTCCGGGCGCCATCACGAGCGGAGGCGTGAGGCTCGGGTCGGGGACCAAGACCTCCCTGCAGCTCGGCGATGTGACCGCGATCGCGCAACTCGTCCCCGAGGTCGCCGCGGCCGCCCCATCCTCGCAGACCAGCGCGCAGGCGGTGGCGGGCGGCACGAACTGGTACACGTCCATCAGCGGCAGCACGCCGGCCTGGCAGACCGTCCGGAACTGGGCCCAGCACCGTCGCCCAGAACCTCTTCCCTGCCGGCGGCGCCATCGGATCCACGGTGATCATCAAGAACGTCCCGTTTCAGGTCATCGGGGTCCTCACGTCCAAGGGGCAGTCCGGGTTCGGCCGGGATCAGGACGATTTCGTGATCGTCCCGATCAGCACGTTGCAGGCGCGCCTGACCGGCATCGCGTACGTCCAAAGCATCCTGATCTCCGCCACCAGCCCGGAAACCGTGCCGGGCGTCATCGATGCGACGGAGCGGCTGCTCCGGATCCGGCATCACCTCACGGCCCTTCAGGCGGACGATTTCTCGGTGCGGAACATCTCCGATGTCCAGCAGGTGCGGATCGCGACCTCGCAGACCCAGGCCCTCCTCCTGGCCGGCATCGCGGTTGTCTCGCTCGTGGTGGGCGGCATCGGCATCATGAACATCATGCTGGTCTCCGTCACCGAGCGCACGCGCGAGATCGGGCTCCGCATGGCGGTGGGCGCCAAGGGCCGCGACATCCTCCTTCAGTTCCTGGTCGAGGCGCTGACGCTCGCCGCGGTCGGCGGGGTCATCGGGATCGCGATGGGGCTCGCCACGGCCGAGGGGGCCTCGACGCTGGCTCACTGGCCGGTCCTCATCTCCCCGTTCTCGATGATCCTCGGGTTTACGTCTGCGGCGCTCGTGGGCGTGGTCTTCGGCTTCTACCCGGCGAAGCGGGCGGCCGCGCTGGACCCCATCGTCGCACTCCGGTACGAGTAGCCGGGAAACGCGCAGGGGCCGGGGCCCAGGCCGGGGAACGGTACGCCGCGAGCGGGAGGCACCCCGATGAAGATGCTCCTGGGCGTCATGGTCCTTGCGGTTATCCTGAGTCCGCCGGCGGCCGGGGCCGCCCCCGGCGGACGCGTCAGAGTGGGCGTTGTCGATTTCTATGCGCCCACCCCGCTGGCGACATTCGAGGGGGTCTTTCCCGCGCGCTTCGCCACCGACGATCTGTCCACTCTGCTCGCCGGGGCGGCCGGGGACCGGCTCGTGATGATCCCCCGCGAAACCGTCCTGCGGTCGGAGCAGACGCTGCGCTGGCGCGACGCGGACGTCCTCCACTTCGATCGCCTGCGCGCGCTGGCCGACGCCGTCGGTGCCGACCGGCTGGTCGTCGGATGGATCCCGGTGCTCTCGGTCGAAGGGGGCGGCGGCAGCGGTCCCCCTCCACCCGGCGGCGACGGAGACGGGTTCCCCGCCGCGGACGCGACGCTCGTGCTCCAAGTCTTCGATGCCCACCAAGAGCGACTGGTCTTTGACGCCCGGTACTCCGCGTATGAACTGGGGGGGACGAGGGCGGAACTGGCCATACGCGTCGTGGGCCACGCGCTCAAACCGGCGATCCCCGCGCTGATCGACCGTCTGACCGCCCAGACGCCCTGAGGCCCCCGCGTCCGCGTGCTATCGGAGCCCGGTGAGGGTGATGCCCCGGATCATGAATCGCTGTGAGACCGCGTAGGCGATCAGCATGGGGGCTGTGGAGATGACCGCGGCGGCCATCAGCGGGCCGTAGTCGATATTGCCGTACGGGTCCTTGAAGAGCGCGATCCCCACGGGCAGGGTGCGCATTCTCTCCGAATTGATGATGATCTCCGGCCAGAGGAAGTCGTTCCAGCTGCCGAGGAAGAGGAGCAGGGCGATCGTCGCCAGCATCGCCTTGATCAAGGGGGCCACCACGGTGAGGACGATTCGCACCTCGCCGGCCCCGTCGATCCGCGCGGCCTCGATCAGGTCGCTCGGGATCGCGCTGATGGATTGGCGGATCAGGAACACGCCGAAGGCGCTCGCGAAGTTCGGCGCCAGGATGCCGAGGTACGAATCCACCCACCCGATCTTCGAGAGGAACACGTACAATGACACGCTGGTCACCTGCACCGGCACCATGAGGGTCCCCAGAATCAGGAGAAAGAGCGGGGTGCTCAGCGGGAAGCGGTAGACGGCGAACGCATAGCCGGCGAAGAGCCCGAACAGCATCGAGAGGCCGACCGAGACCGCCGCGACCACCACGCTGTTTTTATAGTAGAGAAGCCAGGGGGCTTTGGTCCACGCGTCCCGGAAATGCTCGAAGGTCAGGTGTGACGGGAACCACCGCGGCGGGAACGAGATGATATCCGGCGCCGGGCTGACCGCGGTGACCAGCATCCAGTAGAACGGCAATGCCATCACCAGACCGCCGGCCGCGCAGACGGCGATGACGAGGATCCGGCGCAACGTCGGGAGCAGGCCGATCCCCGCCCCCTCGGCGGTCGCCCCCGCGATCGCGCGCATCAGTACGCCACCTCGAACCGGCGGCTGTAGAGATGCTGAACGAGCGTCACGCTCAAGATGACGACAAACAGGAGCGCCGCCTCCGCCGCGGCGTAGCCAAACCGGTACCGCTGGAAGGCCTGGTGGTACAGCTCGAGGACCACGACGTTGGTCGAATTGGCCGGCCCCCCGCCCGTCATGACGAACACCTGATCGAACGCCTGCAGGGCGAAGATCATGTTGTAGATGACGATGAAGATCGTCGTCGGCGCAAGCAGGGGGATCGTGATCGAGAGAAACCGCTGCAGGGACGACGCCCCGTCGAGGGTCGCGGCCTCGTAAAACATCGCCGGGATGGCCTGCAACCCCGCGATGTAGATGACCATGTTGTAGCCGACCGCCTTCCAGACGCTGAAGATGATGACGGCCGTCAGCGCCATGTGGCTCGACAGCAGCCACGGCTGCGGGGGGAGGTGGGCGAGCTTGAGGAGCACGTTGATCAGCCCGAACTGGGGGTTGTACATCCACCACCACACCACCGCCGCGGCGGTGGTGCTGGTGACCGTGGGAGAGAAGTAGACGGCCTTGAAGAATTCCTTCAGGCGAAACTCTTCGGTAAAGAGCACGGCGAGGACCATGGCGAGGGCCGCCGAGACCGGGACGATCACCACCGCGTAGACGATCGTGTTCCGCAGCGCCTGACCGAACACGCCGTCGTGAAACATGTCGAGGAAGTTCCCGAGCCCGAGAAAGGTGAACCGCTGCCGTAGC
>VBAO01000502.1 GCA_005883865.1 Candidatus Segetimicrobium genomatis | reverse complement strand
GACCCAAGGGATCAGATGGAACGTCATGTTGCGCTCCAGCGGCCGGTCGTGTCCCCGCACCATGCTCAGGATGTGGCCTTCGCCCCAATCGGGTGGGAAGCCGATGCCGATGGAGTAACCGGTGCGGGACGCCTGATGGGAGTCGGGCGCACCTTGGGCGATGACCCTGCGCGCGATCTCGTCGATCCGGGAGGCGGGAACGCCCGGCCGGATCGCCGCCATCGTGGCCTCCATCGCTTCAAGACACACCTTTTCGCCGTCCGCGATTGGCTTCGGGGTGTCGCCGACGGTGACGGTCCGCATCATCGCCGCGTGGTATCGGTTGTAGCACCCGGCGACTTCCAGAAAGACGTAATCCTGCCGCTCGACGATGCGCCGCTCCCATGTGGCGTGGCCAAGCGCGCCGCGCCACCCTGTCGCGACGAAGGGCGCCATCGCGGGCCACTCGGATCCGGCCCGGAGCATGGCATCGTAGATCGCCGCTGCGATCTCGTTCTCTGACACTCCCACCGCGACCGCTTCAACCCCGGCGCGCATCCCTGCTTCAGTGGCGCGCGCGGCCTGCTCCATCTTGGCAATCTCCGCATCCGACTTGACCACCCTCAGCTGTTCGACGATCCCAGAGCAGTTGACGAACCGGGCATTGGGAAGCGCGGCCTTCAGCGCCTCCTGCTCGAAGACGCGAAAGAAGTATGCGTCCCGGTCATAACCGAGCCTCGCGCCTGCGAGCTCAAACTCGGCGATGGCATCCGCGAGCACCTGGGGCGGGTTGTCCGAGTCATGATACGGCCGGCTTCTCTTGATCCAGGTTCGAGCGGAGATATTCGAGGCTTCGAGTAACCGCGTGACCATGAAGGGTTCGCTTTCGCGCGGGACCACCAATGCCTGAAACCAGTAATATCCGGGAGTCTGATAGCCGGTGAGATAGAACAGGTCGTGCGGCATGGTGAGGATCACGGCGTCCATGCCTCGGGCGTCCATCGCCGCGCACAGTTTCTTGATCCGGCCTTCATACTCGGCAAGAGGGAACACCAACCCGCCGGTCTTCTGCATCGCTGCCCTCCCTGTTGTTCGGTGATGTGCAGTTCAGTTCGAGATCAGTGTATACGTCGCCGGCCGGGTGCGTGTCCTTCCCGCCCGTTATGACTTATGAGGGTTGCTCAGATACGACAATAACGCCCCCGCGAGGATTGCGCCGAGGGCGACGTTCCATCGAAGAAACACGGTCGCATCAAATGCCACAATGGAGTAACGTCCGGCTCCAAACGCCATCATCGCTGTGCACAACGCCAGCAACTGCAGATCATACGAATAATCGGTGAACGGTTTCCCGGTCTT
>VBAO01000501.1 GCA_005883865.1 Candidatus Segetimicrobium genomatis | reverse complement strand
GGGCTTGGTGGGGCGAAGGTCCTGTTGTACGCGTTGCTTGCCGCGGCCTACCTCTTGGTGATCGCGGGGGTGCTGAGCGGCACGTTCGTCAGGTGGTCGGCCCTCGCCCTGCTGAGCGCTCCCCTTGGGTGGAATCTCGCCAAAGCCGTGGCGGCTGCAAACACCTCTCAGGACCTGGTCATGCTCGACATCGCCGCGGCCCGGGTTCACCTCGTCTTTGGACTGTTGCTCGTCCTGGGCGTGCTGCTGCCGGCGGCGTAGGCCGCGCGTTACCCCGCGACCGCCTCGACAAACGCCCGCAGGCGCCGTGGCGCCGGAGGGGGAGCGGCGCAGAACCCGAGCCAGGTCTCGGCAAGCCGGCTGAGCCGTTCGGGTGAAAGCTCCCTTTGGGCCGCCCCCTCGACGCCGTCCCACGGCGGCCCGTCCAGCAGAAGCCCCACCTGGTCCACGTAATCCAGCGTGGCCTCGGCGAGGGCGCGGAACGCCCCGCCCGCCTCCGCGGCCCGGCCCGAACAGTCCTCGTACACCGCCGTCAGGGTGATCGTGAGCGCGGCCAGTCCCGCGACGGCGCGCAGGGTCACCCATTGATCCTGGACGCTCGCCGAGGGGTCCCACAAGGCCGGGGGCGCGACCCCGTTCCCGGCCGTTGCCCGCCGCGCCGCTTCCGGGACCGCCCCGGCCGATTCGCCGGCGGCGACCGCGCCGGTCCAATGTTGGAGCAGGGTCGCGCAGATGGTAGCGGCCTGGACGACCGCGGCCGACCCGCCGCCCCTGCGCAGCGCTCCGTCGCTCAGGCGGGAGGCGGCCTCGATCACCTTTCCCCCCAAATCGGGGGGAGCCAGCCGGGGAAGGTGGACCTCCCTGGCGAACAGCGTCTCCACCATCAGAGTGACGTGCTCGGACGTCGCATACCGGTCCTGGCGTCCCGCGAGGGCCAGCTGCAGGTCCCGGCGGATCCGGGGGCCGCGCGAGTGGAGGACTTCCACCGCGATCCTCGCCGGCGCGAATACGCAGACGAGCCACAGGGCGGCGATGAAGAACGCGTGGTCCCATCCGACCGCCATGACGCTCGCGAGCGCGCCGGCCCCGCACACCCAGAGCCACGCCCGGCCAAACGCGCGTCTGGCGGTCGGGCGGCGCAACTCCGAGAGCGCATATCGGAGGGTCATCGACTGTCCTTGCACATCGATGCGTATATGGTACCATAACCGGGGACGAATCGAGGAGGGCGGGCTGCCAAGCATCGCGGAAACGCGGTTTCAGATGGTGCAGCTGGTGTTTCCCGAGGACATCAGTCCCCGGGGCACCTTGTACGGCGGCCGGATGATGTACTGGATCGCGACGGCGGGAACCCTCACCGCCTCGCGCTGCGCCCGGGGCCCCGTGGTGCTCGGGGCGATGGACGACCTGGACTTCCTCCACCCCGTGCACCTCGGCGAGATCGTCACCGTGTCGTCCCAGGTGGAATTCATTGGCCGTGCGTCGCTCGAACTCGGCGTGGAGGTGCACTCTGAGCATCCGCGGACCGGGACGGTGATCACCCCGGCGACCGACGTCGAGGCGGCCGCGCACGCCGCCGCGGCGGCTCGGAAGGCGGCACGGATCGCCCGGCCTGTCACTCGATCTTCCAACGAAGGGGTCCGCGCCACCGGCGCCCCCGGCGTCCCCGAAGATCTGGCGGAGGTCGACGACTTGCCCGCCGGTCGCAGTGTGCGGCTGAGCCGCCTGGTCATGCCGGAGGACGCGCTCAGCGGCACCCTGATGTTCGCGGGGAAGCTGCTGGCCACCCTCGATGAGATCGCCGCGATCTCGGCGATCCGGTACTGCCACCTGCCGACCGTCACCGCGTCGCTCGACACCGTGTATTTCTACCACCCGCTACGCGTGGGGCAGGTGGCCGATCTCCGGGCCGTCCTGACCCACGTCGGCCGCTCCTCGATGGAGATCGGCGTCCGGGTGGATGGGGAAGAGCCGCGCACAGGGCGGCGGCACCACACCTGCACGGCGTTTCTCACGATGGTCCACCTCGATGCGGACGGCCGGCCCGCGCCGGTCCCGGCGTTTACCCCGCAGACGCCCGAGGAACGCCGGTTGTGGCGGGAGGCCGAAGCGCGGCGCGTGCAGCGCAGGGCACGGGTGGCGCGGTTGCGAGAGCGGGTGGGCTACGATGTCCGATGAGGTGATTCACCGCGTCATCCAGGTGATGCTGATCTCGATTACCCCGGCGGCAGAACTGCGCGTGGCGATTCCCTGGGGGATTGCGAAAGGGCTCGACCCCGCGACGGCGTTCCTGGCCGCGGTGGTGGCCACGTGGGTGGTCATCGTGCCGACCTTCGTCATCCTCGACCTCTTCTACGCGCGGTTCCTGTCGAAGGTCTCCCTGGTCCGCCACTTGGTCGAGGAAATCCGGCGGCGGGGTCACAGCTATGTGGAGCGGTGGGGGGTCCTCGGCGTGGGGATCTACGTCAGCCTGCCGCTGCCCGGACCGGGGATCTATTCCGGGGCGATTCTGGCGTGGCTCTTCGGGCTGCCCCGGCGGCAGGCGATCATCGCGTTGGTGCTCGGGGTGGCGGCCAGCGGGGTGCTCGTGGCGACGATCAGCACCGGGGTGATCGCGCTCATCCGAAAGCTCATGAACTCATACGGCGGCTATTGAGAGCAACCGGGTCGCCCTCGCTGACGAATCTCCCCGCTGAAAGAACGGGGAGCAGGCGAGGGACTAGGCGAAAGGGGGGTGAACGATGGAAACGGTCGGACACCACTACATCGTCGAGGGATCTGGGTGCAACCCTGAGGTCATCAGCCGCGTTGAACAAGTCGAGCAGATCATGGTCCGGGCCGCCGAGGTGGCGGATGTTCAGGTGTGGGCGATCTCCTTTCACCGGTTCAGCCCAAATGGGGTCAGCGGGGTCGTCGTGATCTCGGAGTCCCACCTGTCGGTGCACACGTGGCCCGAGGTCGGCTATGTCGCGCTGGACATCTACACCTGCGGCGACCAGGCCAAGCCGGAGGCGGCGGTCCAGCACGCGCTCAAAGCCTTCGGCGCCGCGAACATGCACATCACCGAGGTCACCCGGGGGCTCGACGAGCAGGACC
>VBAO01000096.1 GCA_005883865.1 Candidatus Segetimicrobium genomatis | reverse complement strand
TCGTCGAGATCGCGAACGCCGCCATGACGCGCGCGATCCGGGCGGTGTCGGTGCACCGCGGGTACGACGTGCGCCGATGCTGCCTGATCGCGTACGGCGGGGCCGGGCCCATCCACGCAGGGCGGCTCGCGCAGACGCTGGGGATGTCCCGGGTCCTCGTGCCGTCCTATTCGAGCGCCTTCTCGGCCTACGGCTGCCTCGTCG
>VBAO01000095.1 GCA_005883865.1 Candidatus Segetimicrobium genomatis | reverse complement strand
GGAGGCGGGCCGCGCCGGGCCCACTACTATGGCCTCGGCTGGATCCCCACCCCCGTGTATTCCAGGGAAGGCCTGTCCCCCGGGCGGCAGATCGACGGCCCGGCGATCGTCGAGGACGTGTGGTCCACGGCCCTCGTCTACCCGGGTCAGCGGTGCCGGCGCGACGCGGTAGGCCATCTGTGGATCGAGGCGATCCCGTGATCGACCCGGTCGTGCTCGAGGTGGTGCGCCACGCCATCTACTCGATCGCGGAGGAGATGCGGGCGATCGTGATGCGGTCGGCGCGCTCTCCCGTCCTGAAGGAGGCGGGCGACCTCTCGTGCGCCCTCACCGATCCCCAGGGGCGGCTCGTGGCCCAGGGGCACGACATCCCGATCCACCTCGGCGTCATGGCGTTCACCGTGCAGGAGTTCCTGCGCCGCGTCCCCGCCGAGAACCTTCACGAAGGCGATGTGTACTTCACCAATCACCCCGAGGTGGGCGGCAACCACCTCCCTGACGTCAAGGCGATCATGCCCGTGTTCTATCGCGGCCGCCTCGTCGCGTTCGCGATCAACCTCGCCCACTGGCCGGACGTCGGTGGCGCCCGGCGAGGGAGCTACGTGGCCGACGCGCGCGACCGGTTCTCGGAGGGTCTGTGCATCCCCCCGGTACCCCTCTTTCTCGGCGGCCGCCCGCACGCCGCGATGATGGAGGTGGTCCTGAGCAACGTGCGGGGGCGCGAGGAACGGGAGGGGGACATCCTCGCCCAGTACGCCGCCAACGCGGTCGCGGGGGCGCGCCTCAGGGAAACCTGCGAACGGTTCGGGGCCGACCTCGTCCTGGGCTGCTTCGCCCGGTTCCTGGACGAATCCGAGCGGATGATGCGCCAGGAGATCGCGCACCTGCCGGACGGGGAATACCGTGGGGAGGACTGGCTCGACGACGACGGGGTCGACGCCGCCCCGCTTCGGGTCGCGGTGACCGTCCGGGTGTCCGGGGAGACGATGGCGTTCGACTTCGACGGGACCGCCCCCGAGGCCCGCGGGCCGCTCAACGCCACCCGGTTCGTCACCGCGTCGGCGGCGTGGTACGCGGCCCGGGCCCTGCTCGGCCCGGACATCCCGGCCAACGACGGGTGCTACCGGCCGCTCGCCGTCAGGGTTCCCCCCGGATCCCTCCTCGACCCCGGCCCGGAGGCCCCGCGGGTGGGAGGCAACCATGAGACCTCGCAGCGCGTGGTCGACGCCATCCTCCGGGCCCTGGCCCCGGTGGTGCCCGACCGCATCGTCGCCGGCGGTCCCGGCACCGCGGGCCTGGTCATCATCAGCGGCCGGCGCGCCGACGGACGCCCGTTCATTCTGTACGAGGTGCACGGCGGCGGGGAAGGGGCGGGCGACCGGCGGGACGGCACGCACGCGATCCGGGTGCACATGAGCAACGTGATGAACACGCCCGTCGAGGTGATCGAGGCCGAGTACCCGCTGCGGGTCGAGCGCTGCGATCTCCGGTCCGACAGCGGCGGCGCCGGCCGCCATCGCGGCGGCGTGGGCCTGCGCCGCGCGTACCGGGTCCTCGCCGAGCGCGCCGAACTGACGACCATGATCGAGCGCATGCGGGTGCCGCCGTGGGGCGTCTTCGGCGGGAAAGACGGGGCGCCGTTCCACGTGACGCTGGCGCGGGGAGCGCGGCGCACCCGGGTGCGCGGGAAGGAGAACCGCGACCTTGTGCGGGGCGATCTCGTCGTCGTCGAAAGTTCGGGCGGGGGCGGGTATGGCCGGCCCGCCGACCGGCCGTCCGGTCTCCAGGCGCTCGACAGGGCGAACGGCTACGTGACGGGTCGGAAGAGGAGGGATCCGCGTGAGGCTCCAGGATCGGGTGGCGATCATCACCGGCGCGGCCAAGGGGATGGGGAGCGCGATCTCGGCGGCGCTGGCAAACGAGGGCGCGCACCTCGTCCTGGCCGCGCGTGAGCCCGGCCCGCTCGAGGCCCTGGCCGGGACGCTCCGGGGGAGCGGGGGAGACCGGCGGTGCGTCGCGGTGCCGACGGATGTGACGGATCCCCGCGCGGTCGACGCGCTGGCGCGGCGGGCGCTCGAGGAGTTCGGGCGGATCGACATCCTCGTCAACGCGGCCGGCGTCATCGGCCCGATCGAAACCCCGCTGCACCAGATCGCGCCCGGGGACTGGGACCACGTGCTCGGTGTCAACCTCCGGGGCGTCTTCCTCTGCTGCCGCGCGGTCGTCCCGACGATGATCGACCGGCGGTACGGCAAGATCATCAACATCGCCGGCACCTCGGGCCTGCGGGGGTACCGCTTCCGCGCGGCGTACTCCTCGTCGAAGTGGGCGGTGCGCGGGCTCACGCGCACGCTCGCGCTCGAGGTCGGGCCCTACGGAGTGAACGTGAACGCCATCTGCCCCGGGGTCGTGGAAGGGGACCGGATGACCACGATCATCAACCAGAAGGCCCGGCTCCGCGGGTGGACGGCGACCCAGGTTCGGGACGAGTACATCGGCGAGATGGCGCTCCGGCGGTTCACCACGGATGCGGACATCGCGCACGCCGCCGTCTTCCTCGCCTCGGAGGAGAGCCGGCAGATCAGCGGACACGAGATGATCGTCGACGGCGGGTGGGACGTCTGAGCGGGGGGAGGGACGATGCCGGCGGTTCCGTTTGAGTACCACGCCCCGGCGACGCTCGAGGAGGCCATCGCGCTCCTGCGCGAGCACGGCGACGAGGCGAAGCCGCTGGCCGGGGGCCAGAGCCTGGTGCCGCTGTTGACCCTCAGGCTCGCGCGTCCGGCGGTGCTGGTGGATCTCAACCACCTCGAGGAATTGCGGGCCGTGCGCCGGGAGGGGGATGCCCTGTGGATCGGGGCGCTCGTGCGCCATCGGGCGCTGGAACGCGGCGAAGGGGCGCTGCGGGCCTGTCCGCTCCTCCAGGACGCCGCGGCGTTGATCGGCAACGTCCGCGTCCGGGCGCTCGGGACGATCGGCGGAAGCCTCGCGCACGCGGATCCGGCGGCTGAATTGCCGGCGGTCGTGCAGGCCCTCGATGGGACGGTGGCCCTCAGGGGGCCCCAGGGAGAGCGGCAGGTGCCCGCGGGCGACTTCTTTGTCGGCGCGCTCACCACCGCGCTTGGGCCCGCCGAAGTGATCGTTGGGGTGCGCCTGCCGGTGCTCGGTCCCGGCGTCGGGTACGCGGTCGAGGAGTTCAGCCGGCGCGCCGGGGATTTTGCGGTCGTCGCGGCGGTCGCCGTGGTCGAGTTGCGGTCCCCCGGCGAGATCGCCCGCGTCCGCGTGGCGCTGGCCGGCGTGGGATCCACCCCCCGGCGCCTTCCGGGCGTTGAAGCGGCGCTGGCGGGGCAGCGGCCCGATGCCGAAACCCTGCGCCGCGCCGCCGGGGGGGCGGCGGGCGAGGTCGACCCCGACGGCGACGCGCACGCGTCCGCCTCCTACCGCCGCCACCTGGCGCGCGTGCTCACCGCCCGCGCCCTCGAACGGGCGGCGGCGATGGCCGCCCGGAGGAAGACGGCGTGACGGACCTCGTGATCGCCTTCACGCTGAACGGACGCCTGCGGGAGGTCCGGACTCCGGCGCACCGCACCCTCCTGGACGTGCTGCGCGACGACTTGGGCGTCCTGGAGGTCAAAGAGGGGTGCGGCGAGGGCGTGTGCGGGACATGCACGGTGCTCCTCGACGGCGAGCCGGTGAGCAGCTGCCTGGTGCTCGCGCCGCGGGCCGCGGGCCGCCGGATCACCACCGTGCGGGGGTTGGGCGACGGCGACGCGCTGCATCCCCTGCAGGAGGCGTTTGTGGCCCACGGGGCCGCCCAGTGCGGCTTCTGCATCCCCGGCATGATCCTGACCGCGTGTGCCTTTCTCGAGGAGCATCCCGCGCCGTCGCGGGACGAGATCCGGCAGGCGATCGCGGGAAACCTCTGTCGCTGCACCGGCTACACCAAGATCATCGACGCCATCGCCAGCGTCGCCGGCCGGAAGACGCGTGGCTAGACCGGTCCTGCACCCTCCCAAGGAGCGCCTGCGCGTCGTCGGCCGGCCCATCGCGCGTCACGACGCCTGGGACAAAGTCCAGGCCCGCACGCTGTACGCCGCCGACTGGCAGATGCCCGGGATGCTGCACGGCGCGGTGCTGCGGTCGCCGTATCCCTCGGCGCGGATCCGCCGCATCGACCCGGCTCCCGCCCTCGCCCTCCCGGGGGTGGCGGCGGTGATCCTGGCGCGGGACGTCCCGCATAACACGCTGTGGACCGACGTCCCGGGCCAGACCAGCGCGGTGGGGCCCCTGCGGGCCCGGATCCAGGTGCTGGCCGATGGGGTGGTGCGGTACCAGGGCGAGGCGGTCGCGCTGGTCGCCGCCGAAACCCGAGAGATCGCCCAGCGGGCCGCCGAGTCGATCGCGGTGGAGTACGAGCCGCTGCCGGGAGTGTTCGACCCGGCGGGCGCGCTCGAGCCGGGGGCCCCCCAGGTGCACGATGGGGGGAACCTCCTGGCCTCCTGGCGCCTCGGCTCCGGCGATGCCGCCGAGGCGCTCCGCGAGGCCGAGGTGGTCGTTGAGGCGACCTACCGGTGCCAGTTCATCGACCACGCGTACCTCGAGCCCGAGGCCGGGGTGGCCTGGATCGAGAGCGACGGGGTGCTCGTGATCCGCGTATCCACGCAGGTCATCGAGCACTTTCGCGGCGTGGCCGAGGTGCTGGGCGTGCCCCAGAACAAGGTCCGCGTCATCGGGCCGTATGTCGGCGGGGGATTCGGGGGGAAGGAAGACATCACGGTCGAGGCCTTCCTCGGCCTCCTGGCGTGGAAGACGCGGCGGCCGGTGCGGATGGTGTGGTCGCGCCAGGAGTCGTTGCTCGCGCGCCCGAAGCGGCACCCGTTCCACCTGCGGTACCGCACCGGGGCGTCGCGGGACGGCCGCCTGGTGGCGCAGGCGGTCGACCTCCTGGCCGACTCGGGCGCGTACGCCTACCTGAGCGCGCTCGTCCTCATGTACGCGGCCGTGACCGCGGCCGGGCCGTACCGGGTGCCCCACGTCTCCGTGGACGCGCGGGTGGTCTTCACCAACAACCCGCCCACGAGCGCGATGCGGGGGTTCGGGGCGATGCAGATGGTGCTCGGGTATGAGTCGCAGATGGACCAACTCGCCCGCCGGCTGGGTATCGATCCGGCCGAACTGCGCGCGCGCAACGCCCTCGGCAAAGGGGATCGCCTCCCCGTCGGGCAGGAACTGGACACGCACGTGGCCGTCGCCGAATCCGCGCGGCGGGTCTGGCAGG
>VBAO01000499.1 GCA_005883865.1 Candidatus Segetimicrobium genomatis | reverse complement strand
TTGAGCTACGAGGGCCCGCCCTCCACCGTAGTCTAACAGACCCCGTCAGCCCATGTACAGCCCGCCGTTCACGTCGATGGTGGCCCCCGTGAGGTAGGCGGACTCGGGACCGGCGAGGAACACCACGACGCGGGCGACATCCTCCGGCGTCCCCAGGCGCCGCAGGGGGATCCGCGCGACAAACTCCTTGCGGACGTCTTCCGGCCAGTGCCGGATCATCTCCGTCATGATCGGCCCGGGCGCGACCGCGTTCACCCGGATCCCGTTGGGCCCGTACTGACGGGCCAGCGTCCGGGTCAGCCCGATCACCCCCGCCTTGCTGGTGGCGTAATCGGCCGCGGACACGATCCCGCCGACCCGGGCCGCCAGCGAGGAGAGGCTCACGATCGCCCCGCCTCCCTGACGGACCATCCACGGCAGGGCCGCCTGGGCCACGAAGAACACGGCCTTGAGGTTGATCGACATGAGCCGGTCCCACTGCTCCTCGGTGAGCGCCTCGGTGGGGACCTCGCTCAGGATCCCGGCGTTGTTGACCAGGATGTCGAGCCGGCCGAAGACGCCCGCCGCCTGCCCGACGATCCGGGGGATCTCGCGCGTCCGGGACAGATCGGCGGGCACCGCCGCGGCCTGACCTCCGCCCTCCACGATCGATCGGGCGGCGGCGTCTGCCTCCTGGGCCAGGAGGTCGGCGATCACCACCGCCGCGCCAGCCCGGCTGAGTTCTCTGGCGCAGGCCAGGCCGATCCCCCGCGCACCCCCGGTCACGAGCGCAACGCGATCTGCAAGCGGCTGCGACCCGCCCACGTGCATCCTCCTTCTCGCCTCTCGGGGCGCCTCCGGGGTCTCAGGGGCGGTTCTCAGCGGGCGACGAGCAGCACCGCCTCGCCCTCCACGACAGGAGCGCCGGCCTGGTTGGCGCAGGTCGTTCGAAGCGTGACGATCCCCTTGTCCTCCCGGTAGGCGATCACCTCGACCGTTGCGGTGACGGTGTCCCCGGAATAGACCGGGCGCAGAAATTTGAGCGTCTGGCTGAGGTAGATCGCCCCCGGACCCGGGAGGGCCGTGCCGAGCGCGGCCGAGAGGACCCCGGCGACGAGGATCCCGTGGGCGATCGGCCGGCCGAACCGGCTCCGGCCGGCAAACGCCGCGTCGAGGTGGAGGGGGTTGTGGTCGCCCGTGAGCGCCGCGAACGTCCGGATGTCCGCCTCGGTGATCGTCTTCGACAATGCGGCCCGCTGCCCCACGGCCAAGCGCAGCGGACGCGGCGCCTCCATGGGCCTCTCTTCGTGCCGCCTCGGGGGCAGGTCCTCCCATGCCGGCACCTCCCGCGGCGCCGCGCTCCCGATCGACCTGCTATAATGAGCGCGACGTGTCGACGGTCCTGCCCCTGAACGCTCAGCAGCCCTCCGCGCCCGCCGCTTCGGGCATGCGGGATCAGTACGGTCGTGAGATCCGAGACCTGCGGGTCTCCCTGACCGACCGCTGCAACCTCCGGTGCGTCTACTGCATGCCGGAGGAGATGCTGTTCAAACCCCACGCCGAGATCTTGACCGACGACGAGCTCCTCGTGCTCGTGCGGGCGGCCGCGGAGCTCGGGGTCCGAAAGATCCGTCTGACGGGCGGGGAACCCACGGTCAGGGCGAACATCGTCGAGTTGACGGCGCGGATCGCCCAGGTGCCCGGGATCCAGGACCTCGCGATGACGACCAACGGGGTGCGTCTCGCCCACCTCGCCGCGCCGCTTGCGCAGGCCGGGTTGCGGCGGATCAACGTAAGCCTGGACAGCCTCGACCGCGACAAGTACAAGGCCATCACGCGCTGGGGCAATCTCGATGACGTGCTGGCCGGGCTCGAGGCCGCCCGCGCGGCCGGCCTCGGCCCCGTCAAGAT
>VBAO01000506.1 GCA_005883865.1 Candidatus Segetimicrobium genomatis | reverse complement strand
GTCGCGGCCGGGGCCGGCCGGCTCCCGCAGGGGCGCCGCGCGGCAGCGGCCCCGGCCGACGAGCTCATCGTCAAGCCGACGCCCCCCGAGTTCTTCATCGACTTCGGGAGCAACAAGGAGATGCGCTGGGAGGTCATGTACGACCGGGGCTACGTGGTGCCCAACGACCTGTTCTTCGTCCGGGATCACAGCCGGACGCCGCGCGTGGATCCGGGCGCCTGGCGGCTGCGCGTCGAGGGAACCGGGGTCTCGCGCCCGCAGGAGTTCGCCTACGACGAGATTGTCCAGATGCCGTCGGTCTCGGTGCTCCGCTTCGTCGAATGCGCCGGCAACGGCCGCAGCTTCTATGAGGCCGTGTACGGGAAGCGGGCGCAGGGCGGGCAGTGGAAACTCGGCGCGATCGGCGTGGCCGAGTGGACGGGCGTCCCGTTGCGGGAGGTGCTGGACCGCGCAGGCCTCAAACCCTCGGCCCGCGATCTCATGCCCGAAGGCGTCGACGAGCTCAAGGTTCGGCGCCCGATGCCGATCGCCAAGGCGCTCGCGGACGACACCCTGCTGGTCTACGCTATGAACGGCCAGATCCTTCCCCCGGACCACGGGTTCCCGCTGCGGGTCCTCGTTCCGGGATGGGTCGGGGTCGCCAACACCAAGTGGGTCGGGCGGATCGAGGTCTCAGAGCAACCCCTCTACTCGCCGTGGAACACGGACAGCTACGTCCTCGTTGGACCGGACTACCCGCCTGCCCCCCCGGCCAAGGGGCCGATCCTGAGCGTTCAAAACGTCAAGAGCGCCTTCGAGCTCGGCTGGGGGACCGAACTGCGCGCGGGCAGGCGCCTCATCCGGGGACGCTCGTGGTCGGGGCATGGAAAGATCAACCGGGTGGTGGTCACGGCGGACAACGGCGCGACCTGGGTACCCGCGCGCCTGCGCGAGCCAAACATCGGACAGGCGTGGGTCCGGTGGGACTTCGACTGGGATGCGAAGCCGGGCCAGTACGGGCTCGTGGCCCGCGCCACGGACGAGCGCGGCAACACGCAACCCTTCCGCGTCCCATTCAACGAGCAGGGGTACCTCTACGGCGCGGTCGTCAGCCACCCGGTGAGCGTGCGCTGAGATCCCCGTGACGCTCATCACCCTCCCGGGCGGCCGGCGTATGACCCCCCGGGCCTGTCTCGCGCTCCTCCTGCTCGCCGCCGGGGCGGGACTCTGGACCGCGCTCCCGGGCCGGGCCGCCCAACCGCGCGTCGAGCTCAAGGCCAGGGAGTTCCTCTATGAGCCGAAAGAGGTGACGACCTCGCCGGGGACGGTGGTCTTCGCCGTGAGGAACGAGGGCGCCATCGAGCACAATTTTGTTCTGGAGGACGCCGGCGGGAAGAAGGTGGTCGAGATCGCCGTGATCGAGCCCGGGGCGACGGCGGAGGTCACGGCCACCCTCTCCCCAGGACCGTACATCATCCTCTGCACGCTCCCGGGCCACCGCCAGGCCGGGATGGTCGCCGCGGTCAAGGTCCCGCCGTAGGTCAGAGTGCTCTCCAGCCAAACTGCTCGAGGTCGATGCGCCCCCCACGGGTGAATCGCACGCCTTGCGCGCGCTGCAGCTGGTACCCACCGGTCGGCCGCCAGCTGATCTTGCCCTGCGCGTTCACCACCCGGTGCCACGGGACATCATCCGGGCATGCCCGGAGCGCCCACCCGACAGTGCGCGCGGCCCGCGGATCCCCGAGCGCGCGCGCAATCGCCCCGTAACTGGCCAACCGGCCGCGCGGGATCCGCCGCACGAGCGCGTACACGCGGGAAAAGAACGGGGACGCCGAGCCGCGGCGGCGGCGCGGGATCTTGATCGGAGGCACGCGGTGATCTTATCGAACCCGCCCGGATTCTCCTCGCGGAACCCGGGGACATCGAGGAGGAAACCGGGGCACACCCCGCGTACGGGTGAGTCGCGATGGGATTCCTGGGCGCGGGCGTCTTGGCTACCTGGAACGACATCGCTCCCGGTGACGAGGCCGAGTTCAATACCTGGTACACGCGGGAGCATGTCCCGGAGCGGGTCGCTGTGCCCGGGTTCCTCCGTGGCCGCCGCTACCTCGCCGCTTCGGGCGCCCCCAGGTACCGTACCTGCGCCGGCTGAACAATCCTACCCCGTCCACGCGACGGATGTTGCCGCTGTTTCGCAACTTCATTCGAGCGACCTGCCGGGTCACGCTGAGCCTCGGCCAAGGAGTCGGAGGGGTGCTGGCCGTGGTGCGCCTCGGGCCCGTGCCCGGGCGCGAGGACCAGTTGCGGGCCTGGCTCACCGGAACGATCCTGCCGGCCCTCGTGGAGGGTCCCGAGATCGTCGGCGCGCACCTCTGCGAAGCCGACCCCTCGATATCCCGGATTCCGACCGACGAGCAGAAACTCCGGGGGCGTCAAGACGTCACGCCACGTTGGATTGCGCTGGCGGAGGGCTCGGAAGTCGAGGCGGTCGACGCCGGCTGGCGTCGCGTGGCCGGCGCGGATGAACTCGGCCGGCACGGCGCCGCGCCCGACGCCTCGGCCGGCATCTACCGATTGCTTTACAGCCTCGACCGGCGGTGAGCGCAGTGTTGGCTAGACTGGTTGTGCAACCACATAGACGAGCGCCGAGCCCTCGAGGGTGCAGATGTGAGGACGCAGGAGCATCATCGCCGTCTGTTCGTAGGGAGCGGTGAAGACCTGTAACTCGGCAAGGGTGTGCAGGTCGAGGATCTTGCCCATCTCGGTTCCCGTTGGGACGATCGTGCCAACCGCATCTTCGCGCAATGTCGGCACGAAGATCCCGCCGACGCGTGCGCGCACGGCTTCCGTCGGGCCAACGTCGATGGCGTTCTCGGCCGGAGCGGGAGGGACGTCGAGGGCGAGGGCGCCAAGGCGAACGAGCGCGCGCTCGAGGCCGTTGGCATTACGCTCGGTCCAATACATTTCCTTGCTCGACCGGCCGCCAACCTCAACATTGGCGACTTTGATTCCCAACGAGCGGGCGTAGGTGGTCAGGCCGCCGCGCTTGTTCGGAGCGTTGCTGATGAAGGGCGCGCCCAGATCGGCGGCCAGCCGTTCGGATCCTTCGAAGCGTTTGACGAAGGCGTTGACGCACCACGTGCCGCCGCCGTGAAGGTCGATGACCGCATCGCTGTCGGCGACCAAGGGGGCAAGGGCTCCCGCAAGACGGTCGGTGTGCGAGCCATCTTTGTTGCCTGGGAAAACGCTGTCCAGGTCGACGGGGTTTGGGGAATCGATCCAGGAATTGCGGCGTTCGACCTCAGCCGCGAGCGCATTGGCGGTAAAGATGACGCGCAGGCGTCCCGTGAGCCGCGCCAAGGGGTGCCGGCAGAGCATTTTGATCGCCAGGGCGGACCACGGCCCTTCGTCGCCGTGTGTCCCGGCGATCAGCGTCACGCGGGGGCCGGCGGTCCCAACTTCGCCATACTTCAGCGGGATGTGCTGGGCGGCGGCGTGGGCCGTGACCCGGACCTCGTTCCAGACCAATGAGTCATACATGGTCTTCACGATGAGATGCTCCTCGAATGGAGCGCCGGATACAGCGTGACCTTCTCCACCGCGAACTCAAAGTCGTACCCCTCCCGCGCGATGGTCTGGACCAGATTCGCGGCGTCGAAGCGACAGCCGCTGAACCGGCCGGGGGGCTGCGCGGCGAGCCAGACCCACGCTTTGCCGAGCTCGACCGGATCCGCCCATGTCGCTCGAAGTTCCGCCGGGGCTCGATCGTACTCCGCCCAGGTGAAGCGGGTCGGCTTGATGCGGGCGCCCGGACCGATCGTATTGAGCGCGATGTTGTGCGGTTTGGCTTCGAGCGACAGCGCTTTGACGAATCCTTCGATTCCGTGCTTGACCGTGCAGTACGCGATCTCCTCTTTGTAGCCGCGGAGACTCGAGCCGCTTGCGATGCCGATGATGTGGCCTCCGCCCTGCGCTTTCATCTGACGCCACACGGCGTGCGTGCAATTGAACAGCCCGCCGATGCCGACATTGATCTGACGTGCCCATTCTTCCGGCGTGGTCGCTTCAAACGTCATCAGCGGCATGTAAATCGCATTGTGCACCACGACATCCAGCCGCTCCCAGCGATCGATGATCCTCTTCACCACGCTCTTGCACTCGGCAAGATCGGCCACGTCGGAGCGGCAGGCGAGACACTCGGTGCCGTCGGCGGCAAGGTCTCGAGCGCAGCGCGCAAGTTCATCGTCGCTGATGTCGGTCACGCACACATTCGCGCCCGCGATGCCGAGCGCCCGGGCGATTCCCCATCCCAAGCCGCGCGCGGCGCCCGTGACAAGGGCCACGTGATGTTTCAGCATCGTCGTCATGTCGTGCCAGCGATAGATTTCACGAAGGACGACACGCACCTGTGCACGCGTTGGTGGAGCTGGAGGGAATTGAACCCTCGGCCTCCTCTACGCCAAAGAGGCGCTCTCCCGCTGAGCTACAGCCCCACGTGATCCTGCCGCGACCAGTATAG
>VBAO01000138.1:1441-7714 GCA_005883865.1 Candidatus Segetimicrobium genomatis | reverse complement strand
CGTGACCGTCCCGACACACGGCGCACCGGGGGCCAGAGCGAGATGATCATCTGCATCTGTACGACCGGACAACGCCTGGCGACGGGGGGATGTCGCCGGGTATAGGCGCGGGCGCCCGGCCCTGACAACGGCTGCAGACCGAGCATCGAAGCCGCGGCGCCCGTCACCGCGGCGTTCGCATTTTCTCGAGGAGGTGGCATCGCATGGCCCAGATCTATCTGCCGACCCCCCTCCGCCGGTTGACCCGGGGGCAGGCCCGGGTGGCGGTGGGCGGGCGGAACGTGGAGGAAGCGCTGGTGGACCTCGAAGGCCGGTTTCCGGGATTGCGCGAGCAACTGCGCGAGCCGACCGGAGAGGTCCGCCGGTTCATCAACGTGTTCGTCAACGGCACTGAATTCCGGATGCTCCAAGGGCCCGCCACGCCGGTGGGCGAGCGTGACGAGGTGTCGATCATCCCGGCGATGGCGGGGGGGGCGACTCCCTAGCCATGGACCTGTTCGTCCGGCACCGCGTTCCCTCGACGGCCCGGGGGACGCCCGTCCTCCGCGTGCTCGAGACATCACAGTTCCTGCTGCATGAGCATCCCGATGTCGCGCGCGTCGAACGCCTGGTCGGGGCGTTCCGGCGCGACGGGGTGCTCCGCAATCCCCCGATCGTCACCCCGCTCCTGCCGCCGGCGAAGGCGGGCGGGGGGGCTGCGCAGTTCGTGGTGCTCGACGGTGCCAACCGGATCACCGCATTGCGCGACCTCGGGGCGCCCCACGTCGCGGCGCAGGTCGTCCGGTACGAACAGCCCGACATCGTGGTGTCGACCTGGCGGCACTACGTCGTGGAGGCCGAGCACCCGATGCGGGAGCGCGTCGCCCGCCGCCTCGGGCTCGAGGTCGTTCCTGTGAGCGGGCCGGCCGAAGCGGAAGACCGGCTCGCGCGGCGCGGGGGGGTCGCGGGGATCGTCGATGGGCAGGGGGCGGCGGTCGTCGGGCTGGGCGGCGACCCCATCGCATACGCGGGGCTGCTCGCCGATCTCGTCGGCCTGTACGCGGGGACGGACGCGATCCATCGAATCGACCGCGAGGATCTCAAAGCGCTGCGCGCGGAGCATGGGCAGGGGACGCTGGTGATCTTTCCTCCGATCGACAAGGCGGACATCCTGCACCTCGTCGCCGGGGGCGGGCGGCTTCCCGCCGGCATCACCCGCCACCTCGTCTCCGGCCGGGTCTTGCGTCTCAATGTTCCCCTCGAGTGGCTCCAGAGCCCGGAGACCGTTGCGGCCAAGCAGCGCCGTCTCGATGCGGTGGCTGAGGCGCGCTGGCAGGCGCATGGGGTTCGGTACTACGCAGAGGCGACCTATCTCTTCGACGAATAGGCGGCTTCCCGACGTCTCCCTGATCGATCGGATCGGCCGGACCCCGCTCCTCCGCCTCTCCCGCCTCGCGCGCAGCCTGCCCCGCGCCGTGGAGGTCTATGTCAAGGCGGAGTGGTTCAATCCCGGCGGGTCGGTCAAGGACCGCCCGGTGCTTCGGATGGTCATCGAGGCCGAGCGGGACGGCCGGCTCGGTTCCGGGAAGACCATCCTCGACTCGACGTCCGGAAACGCCGGGATCGCCTACGCGATGATCGGCGCGATCAAGGGATACCCGGTCGAGTTGGTGCTGCCCGCGAGCGCCAGCGAAGAGCGCAAGCGGATCATCGCCGCGTACGGAGCCCGGATCGTGCTCTCGGACCCGCTGGAGGGCAGCGACGGCGCCATCCGCGTGGCCAGGGAGATGCTGGCGGCCGCGCCCGAGCGGTACTTCAAGCCGGATCAGTACAACAACCCCGCGAACTGGCAGGCCCACTACGATACGACGGGGGTGGAGGTCCTCGAGCAGACCAACGGCCGCGTCACCCACTTCGTCGCCGGGCTCGGCACGACCGGAACGGTGGTGGGCGCGGGGCGGCGGCTCCACGAGGCCGATCCCCGGATTCGGGTGATCGCGGTCGAGCCGGATGCCGCGCTCCACGGGTTGGAGGGACTCAAACACATCGCCAGCTCGATCGTCCCGGGCATCTACGATCCATCCGTCCACGACGAGAAGATCGGCGTGGCGACCGAAGCGGGCTACGAGATGGCGCGCCGGCTGGCGCGGGAAGAGGGGCTGTTTGTCGGGACCTCGACGGGCGCCGCCGTCCACGCGGCGCTCGCGGTCGCATCGCGGCTTCGGGCCGGAGTCGTCGTCGCCATCGCCCCCGACGGCGGCGATCGGTACCTCAGTACTCCGCTGTGGCGCCCCGCCGAGCGATAGCGAACGGAGACCCTGGATGTCCCGCCGGTCCGCATGCGTGTTGCTCTTTCCGGTCGTTTTCCATTACAATGTCCTCACGGGAGTCATGGTGGTGACGCTGAGGGTGCGGCGGGAGCAATTGGAACGCATCATCGCGCAGGCCCGCGCTGAGGCGCCGAACGAGTGCTGCGGAATGCTGGCGGGGCACGGCGAGGTGGTCGAGGAGGTCTTCCCCGGCCGAAACAAGGACCAGAGCCCGCGAACCTATCTGATGGATCCGCAGGATCAGCTGCACGCGTTCCGGGCGATCGACGAGCATGGCTGGGCCCTCGTGGGGATCTATCATTCCCATCCTCACACGGAGGCGTATCCCAGCCGAACCGATCGAGAGCGTGCGCTGGACATGGACGGGAATCCGCTCTTTCCGGAGACCCAGTATGTGATCGTGTCGCTGCGGGATGCGCAACCTCAGGTCAGAGCCTTCCGGATCACGGAACGCCAGGTCACTGAGGAGGAAGTGGTGATCGCATGAAGGTCAGTACCCGGGCCGAATACGGGATCCGCGCGCTGATCGACCTGTCACAGCACTACGGCCAGGGGCCCGTGCAGAGCCACGATATCGCGCGCCGCCAGGGGCTCCCGGAGCCGTACCTCAACCAGTTGTTGGTCACGCTGCGGCGCGCGGGGCTTGTGCAGAGCAAGCGCGGCCCCGCCGGAGGCCACCTCCTCGCCCGATCGCCCGACCGGGTCACGGTCGGAGAGGCGTTTCTCGCGCTCGAGGGCAGCGTCGCGCCATGGCTGTGCGTGGAGGAGGCGGAGACCACGTGCATCTACGCCCCCGGATGCGGCCTGCGCCCCGTGTGGCAGGCGGTCAAAGAGGCCACCGAGCAGGTCTTGAACCGCACGACGCTGGCCGACCTCGTCCATCAGGCCCTGGTCCCACTGGGCAAACTCTGACGGGGAAGGGGCCGCCGCCGCTGCGAGTCCGGGCACCCGCGGGGTGCCCTTCTTGGTCTCTAGGCCAGGAATCTTCTCCGGGCACACGACGTTCCATCCTCTACGGAACCCGGGCATGAAGGAGGAGCGTGCTGGAATGGAGGACGCCGTGGCTCCGGAGCCTACCGAGGTCATTTCGGGCGGTGCGGCCGGCCCCGCCCCGGCATTGGGGAGCGGGGACTCCGGAAGCGGGCCGGTGCCGGCTCCGCCGGCCGGCCCCGAGGTGCGCGTCCGGTTCGAACAGCTCATCGCCGAGGAGCTCAACGGGCTCTACCGCTCGGCGCTCCGGCTCACCCGCAACCCGACGGCGGCCGAGGACCTGGTTCAGGAGGTCATGCTCAAGGCGTGGCGGTCGTTTCACACCTTTCAGGAGGGCACCAGCATCCGGGCGTGGCTGCACCGGATCCTGATGAACGCCTTCTTCGACAGCTACCGGAAGCAGGCGCGAGAGCCGGAGGTGCTGGACCAGCAGGATGTGGGGGAGTTTTACCTGTACGACAAGGCTCAAGAGGGCGAGTCGCTCGGTGAGGCCGGGAACCCGGAAGTCGAGGTCCTGGATCGCATCATGGATGCCGACGTGCGCCACAGCCTCGATGCCCTTCCGGTGCAGTATCGAGCTGCGGTCTTGCTCTCCGACGTGCAGGGGTTCACGTACAAGGAGATCGCCGAGATGCTCGGGGTCCCCGTGGGCACCGTGATGTCCCGGCTGTTTCGGGGGCGGCATCTGCTCCAGCGGCAGTTGTGGGAGTCCGCTACGAAGCGGCACCTGCTCAAGGGAGACGGACGATGAACTGCGAAGAGAGCATGGAGATGTTGTGGCAGTTCCTCGATAAGGAGCTCGACGGAGGGGCCACCGGCGAGCTTCAGCGGCACCTCGAAGAATGCCGCCACTGCTTCTCCAAAGCGGAATTTGAGCAGCGGCTCAGGGCGATGGTGCGCCGGTCCTGCTCCTGCGAGCAGGCTCCGCCCGAGCTCCGGGAACGCCTGAGCAAACTGATCCGCCTCTTCTAGTCCTCCGGCGCGTGTCCCGGCACGCGGCCATCGATATCGGCACCAACTCGGTGCGCCTGCTGGTCGCCGACGTCTCCGAATCCCTCTCCCACGCGCCCCGCCTCGTGCCCGTTCTCCGGCGATTGCAGATGACTAGGCTCGGAGAGGGTCTCGCCAAGGGAGGGCGGATCCGGCCCGCCGCCGCGGTGCGGACCGCGGAGGCGGTGGCGAAGTTCGCCGCGCTGGCCGCCTCCGAGGGGGTGGCGACCCCCGTGCTCATAGGAACGCACGCCCTTCGCGCCGCCAGGAATCCCGGCGTGTTGCTCACCCGGGTGACGCTTCCGGTTCGCATCCTCACCGGCGATGAGGAGGCCCGGCTCGGCTATCGGGGGGTTCTCGCCGGTCTCGGGCCGTTCCGGCTGGCCGCGCGGCTCCTCGTCGCGGACATCGGCGGGGGCAGCGTCGAGATCACGTGGGGGAGTCGCGGGCGGATCGAGCGAAGCCTCAGCCTTCCCGCGGGCGCCGTGGTGCTCACCGAGCGGTTCCTGGCGCACGATCCCCCGTCGGCGACGGAGATCGCCGCGCTCCGGGAACACCTGACCCGCGCGTTCGAGCGCAGCCTCGCCCGGCCGCCGGGCCGGCCGCTTCGCCTGGCCGGCGTCGGAGGAACGATCACGACGATGGCCGCGATCGACCAGCGGCTCTCACCCTACGATCCGGACCGAGTCCACGGCTTCACGCTCTCACGGCGGGCCGTCGACCGCATCACCGCGGACCTGCTGGCGCGCACCGTGGCCGAGCGCCGCCGCCTGCCCGGCCTCCAGCCCGAGCGGGCGGACATCATCGCCGCCGGGGCGCTCGTCCTTCAGCACCTGATGGCGAGCTCCGGCGTTCGATTCATGACCGTGAGCGAGGCCGACCTCCTCTGGGGGCTCGTGCTCGAAGGCTCAAACACGCGAACGCGTTGACACCCCGGGAATCGATGTTACAATAAACAGTGCCGGGAGCGACGCGGGCGTTGCGCAAACGGGAATCGACGCGGGGTGGAGCAGTCCGGTAGCTCGTCGGGCTCATAACCCGAAGGTCGCTGGTTCAAATCCAGCCCCCGCTACCAAGTTCACTGAGTGGACCTGCTCGGTACACTGAGCAGGTCCACTTTGTTGTCCGAAGGAATCCGAGCGATCTTGCATTTCGCGGAACGCTGTAATGCAATTAGCGCTGGATATAATACACACAGGATGGTGCTATGGCAAAGAGTTTCCGCTTGGGCCCCGGTCTGAAAGCGCGATTGGAACGTGTTGCGCGTGCAGAAGGAACGTCCACGTCTGAAAGCATCCGGCGGGCAATCGGCCGATACTGTGAACAGGTACTGGGAGCCGCGCTCGCTCCTAGGTTGACTGATGTGATTGGGATTGGGCGAGGCGGCGGCGGCCGCGCTCGGCGGAGCGGTGAGGCATTTCGGCGAGTCCTCCGCCGTAATCGCCGGCAGCCTGCATGACGCTTACCGACGCCGGCCCTCTTGTGTGCTGGACCGGGATGAGCCCGATCACGCGAGGTGGGTCGAGCAGTAGCAGTCGCTTAGTGCGCCGATGCTAACAACGTGGCCCGCCTTCACGGAGGCGATGTACCTCGTCGGCGAAGGCTTGGGGTGGCGTGGTCAGGAGGCGCTGTGGCGCATCCTGGGGCGGGGCGATCTCCTCCTTGCGGAGACCCCGGCAACGCCTACGTGACGGGCTGGACCGATTCCATCAACTTCCCGACGACGCCGGGGGCCTACCAGATGACTTACGAAGGGGTCAACCATAACGGTTACCAGACCAACGCTGCCTTCGTCACGAAAATCTCGCAGCCCCTTACACCGATCGCCTCAGTCGCCTTAGTCCAGCAGGCGGCGAACTCAGGCACGAGCGTCACGTCCCTGACTGTGACGCTTCCGCAGCCGCCTCGGGTCGGGGACGTGCTCATCCCCACAATGGGTTCCAACAACAGCACGGTGAGCATCTCCGGGGGCGGAGTGTCGACG
>VBAO01000138.1:0-1426 GCA_005883865.1 Candidatus Segetimicrobium genomatis | reverse complement strand
TATGGCGTCGTTGACAGCAGCCCGTCCGCGACGATCACGCTCGGGTTGATTGGGACGCCCTCTCCGGGGGACGTCGCCTCGATCGTTTCCGAGTGGTCCGGGCTGACAGGGACGGCGGACGGCGGGGGAACGGCCAACGGGACGGCGAGTCCGATCGCGACGGTTGCGCTGACCACAGCAAACGCGAATGACCTCCTCATCTCCGTGGGCGGCGACACGGGTGGCATGACGCCGGGCTCCCCCGGAGCAGGGTGGACGGCGTTCACCGCGCCGGCGCAGCAACCGCAGGCGGCGATTGAGACGGCATACCAGATCGTCTCCGCGACGGGGAGTTACTCCGACACGTGGTCTGACACCGGGTCCACGGGGTGGGACGCGGTGATCGGAGCCTTCCAGTGACGGGGACGTCTCGCCCCCAATAACCGGCCCCCGGTACCACTGTAAAATGCAAGAAGGACAAGGGTTTCGGCCTTGTCCTTCTTGTTTTAACCGGATCTCTTACTATTAATAGTGCAACTCTCCCTCCCAAGTACCATCGCATTGACCGTTCTTCGTCCAATCGGAATGCCAGGTCCAGGTCACGTATTTGTTGTCCCCTGAACCCGAAATGTTTTCGTGGATCGTGAACGACCCGTCGGCATTGGGGCTGTGGATCGCCCTTCCGTTAGAAAACAGGGTCTGAAGATTTTCACCCGGAGCATAGGTCCACTTTAAATCAGGGAACCCATCGACGGTGACCGTGACGTAATCGTTCCTTTGATTCCCGACGGCAAGGCATGCTCCGTATCCGCTGGCGTTGGCATGTTGCGTGAACATCACACTAACCGCAAGCCCTGCGATGGCGAGTCCTGCGATCATCGTCTTCATGAACATCTTCCCTCCTTGCTGAAATGCTGAGATAGAGAAAGAGGCTGGAGGGAGCAACCCCCCCTCTTTTCTTAATGCCCATTTTGCCTTCTTCTTAGAATGGAGACAGACGTCGGGGCGGCCGCAGGGCCGCCCCGACGGGACCGCTTAGAGCGCGATCGTGATCCGGTTGTCCACCGAGGTGACCCCCGGCGCCGACCACGCGGTCCGCTCCGCCTCTTCCTTCTCCGCCCAGGAGCGCACCGTCCCCTTCAAAATGACCTTGCTCCCCTGGACCTCGACCGTGATCCGCTGCGCTTCGGTCTCCGCGCTGCGCACCAGCGCCCGCTCGATCCTCTCCTTGAGCTCCGACGGTGTCAGGCGGGGCTTGACGGTGATCAAGTTGCTCACCCCCCTGACGCCCGACAGGCGGCGGACGACGCGCTCGGCGTCCTGCTTCTGATACTGCCACTCGACTTGGCCCTTGAGCGTGATCCAGCCCTTGGAGACCGTGATGTCGAGCTGGTCGACCCGCACGAACGCGTCCCACTCCAGCGCCCGGATGGCCGCTGCGGCGATG
>VBAO01000505.1:2825-5034 GCA_005883865.1 Candidatus Segetimicrobium genomatis | reverse complement strand
CTGGCCGCCAACCTGACGACCCAGGTGCGCGCCATCGCGGAAGTCAGCACCGCCGTGGCCAAGGGCGACCTGACCCGGTCCATCAAGGTCGACGCGCGCGGCGAGGTCGCGGAGCTCAAGGACAACCTCAACGAGATGATCCGCAACCTCAAGGAGACGACCCACAAGAACAGCGAGCAGGACTGGTTGAAGACGAACCTGGCGAAGTTCACGAGCATGCTGCAGGGTCAGCGGGACCTGCTGACCGTGGCCAGGCAGCTGCTGAGCGAGCTGGCGCCGCTGGTCTCGGCGCAGCACGGCGTATTCTACCTCATGGAGTCCCCGCACAACGGGGACGCCGGGCGGCTGAAGCTGCTCGCGAGCTACGCGTACAAGGCGCGCAAGGGCCTCGCCACCCAGTTCAAGCTGGGCGAAGGCCTCGTCGGGCAGTGCGCCGTCGAAAAGGAGCGGATCCTGCTCACCAACGTGCCGGACGACTATGTGCAGATCACGTCGGCCCTGGGGGAAGCCGCACCCCTCAATATCGTCGTGCTGCCGGTCGTCTTTGAAACCCAGGTCAAGGCCGTGATCGAATTGGCGAGCTTCGACCGCTTCAGCCCCACGCACCTGGCGTTTCTGGACCAGCTGACGGAGAGCGTCGGCATCGTGATGAACACGATCGAAGCCAACATGCGGACCGGGGAATTGCTCCAGCAGTCGCAGTCTATGGCGAAGGAACTGCAGAGCCAGCAGCAGGAGCTCCGGGTGACCAACGAGGAACTGGAAGAGAAGGCGCGGTTGCTGACCCAGCAAAACGCCGAGGTCGCGCGCAAGAAGCTCGAGGTCGAAGAGGCGAAGCAGGCCGTTGAAGAGAAGGCCGAGCAGCTCGCCCTGACCTCCAAGTACAAGTCCGAGTTCCTCGCCAGCATGTCGCACGAGCTTCGGACGCCCCTCAACAGCCTGCTGATTCTGTCCGAGCAGCTCTCCACGAACCCCCAGGGGAACCTGACCGACCAGCAGATCGAATTCGCCAAGACGATTTACGGCGCGGGCAACGACCTCCTGACGCTGATCAACGACATCCTCGACCTGGCGAAGATCGAGTCGGGCACGGTGACGGTGGAGGCCGGCCCGGTGCTCTTCACGGCCGTGCGGGACGAGCTGGACCGGACGTTCCGGCCGGTGGCGGAGACCAAGCGGCTCAATTTCACCGTCGATCTCGCCCCGAACCTGCCGCCGCTGCTGCACACCGATCCGAAGCGCCTGCAGCAAGTGCTCAAGAATCTGCTCTCGAACGCGCTCAAGTTCACGGAGCGGGGCCGGGTCACGCTGCAGATGGCCCCGGCCGCCGGGGGGTGGACCCCCGACCATCCCGTGCTCAGCGCCGCCCCCGGCGTGGTGGCGTTCTCGGTGAGCGACACCGGCATCGGCATTCCCGCGGAGAAACAGCGGATCATCTTCGAGGCCTTCCAGCAGGCGGAGGGGGGCACGAGCCGCAAGTACGGAGGGACGGGCCTCGGATTGGCGATCAGCCGCGAGATCGCCCAGCTGCTCGGCGGGGAGATCCGTCTTGTGAGCGCGCCCGGCAAGGGCAGCACGTTCACGCTCTACCTGCCGCAGACGCACATCCCGGCCGCGCCGGCCCGGGGTGAGGTCTCCGGGAACGGCCCCAGCCGGGGCCGCGGGGCCCCGATCCTGAATCCGGCCCGGGCCTCTGCCCTGCCGCTGCCCACCCCGACGCTCCCCCCTCTTCCCCATCCCCCGGCCCGCGGGACCGGCGGGGGGCAGGCCGCCCCGGCCGGCGACCGGCCCACGATGGCGTCCCCCGAGGTGCAGGACGACCGCGGCCAGATCTGGGAAGGGGATACCGTGCTCCTGATCGTCGAGGACGACCCGAACTTCGCCCGGATCCTGCTGGCCCAGGCCCGCGAGAAGGGATTCAAGGCGCTCGTCACGTCGCGGGGAGACAGCGCCGTGGCCCTGGCGCGCGAATTCCGCCCGGATGCCATCACGCTCGATCTCAAGCTGACGGAGACGGACGGGTGGACGGTCCTCGACCAGCTGAAGCGTCATCCCGAGACACGGTACATCCCCGTCCACATCATCTCCGTCCAGGAGGAACGGGAGCGCGGGCTCCAGCGGGGCGCGTTCGCCTACATGGAAAAACCGGTGAGCAAGAAGGGGCTGGAAGAGGTCTTCGCCAAGATCCAAAGTTTTGCCGCGCGCCGCG
>VBAO01000505.1:0-2756 GCA_005883865.1 Candidatus Segetimicrobium genomatis | reverse complement strand
GACTGCGTGGTGCTCGATCTGGACCTGCCGGACATGCCGGGGTTCCAGGTGCTGGAGGAGATCCAGAAGGAGCCGCGCCTCCGCGAGATCCCGGTCATCGTGCACACGGGCAGGGAGTTGACGGCGGAAGACGAGAGCCGGATCAAGAAGGTCGCGCAGACCAGCATCGTCAAAGGGGCGCAGTCCCCGGAACGCCTCCTGGACGAGACCGCGTTGTTCCTCAACCGGGTCGCGTCCAAGCTCCCCGAGGTCAAGCAACGGATGCTCGAACGGCTCTATGAGACGGACACGGTGCTGGCCGGCAAGAAGGTCCTCGTCGTCGATGACGACGTCCGAAACATCTTCGCGCTCACGAGCGTGCTGGAGCTCCAGAACATGACGGTGCTGTCGGCCGAGAACGCCGACGGCGCGCTCCAGATCCTGCGCGCGACCCCCGACATCGATTGCGTCTTGATGGATATCATGATGCCGGAGACCGATGGGTACGCCACCATCCGCGCGATCCGAGGGATCCCCGAGCGCACATCGCTCCCCGTCATCGCCCTCACGGCCAAGGCCATGAAGGGCGACCGGGAGAAGTGCCTCCAGGCCGGGGCGTCGGATTACATCGCCAAGCCGATCAACACCGAGCAACTCCTGTCGTTGCTGCGCGTCTGGCTGCATCGGTGAGCGCCGATCGTTGATCCCGCGGACCAGGTCAGCATCCTGCTGGTGGACGACAACCCCGGCAAGCTCCTGACGTTGGAGACCGTCCTGGCCGACCTGGGCCAGCGTCTCGTCAAGGCCGCCTCCGGGGAAGAAGCGTTGCGGTGTCTGTTGGGCGCGGACTTCGCGGTCATCCTGCTCGATGTGAACCTGCCGGGGATGGACGGGTTCGAGACGGCGGCGTTGATCCGGCAGCGGAAGCGCTCGGAGCACACCCCCATCATCTTCGTGTCCTCGATCAGCCCCTCTGAGACGCACGCCGCCCGCGGGTACATGCTGGGGGCGGTGGACTACATGTTCACGCCGATCATCCCGGACATCCTGCGGACGAAGGTCGCGGTGTTCGTCGAGCTGGCCAGGAAGTCGGCCCTCGTGCGGAAGCAGGCCGAGCTCCTCGAGTCGAAGAACGTCGCGCTCGAACGGGCGATCCGGGAGGCGGAGCGGGCCAACCGGGCCAAGAGCGAGTTCCTCTCCCGCATGAGCCACGAACTCCGCACGCCCCTGAACGCGATCATGGGGTTCGGGCAGCTGTTGCAGCTGGACGACCTCGAGCCCCAGCAGCACGAATCCGTGGGCTGCATCCTCAAGGGCGGGAAACATCTCCTGGGTCTCATCGGCGAGGTGCTCGACCTCGCCCGCATCGAGGCCGGCCATCTCGACCTCTCCCTCGAGGCGGTCGCGGTCAGGGAAGTGGGCCAGGACGTCGTCGAGCTGGTCACCCCGCTGGCCCGGCAGTGGAAGGTCCTGCTCGATGACCAGACCGTGGCGGCCTCCTGGGCCGTGCTCGCCGACCGCCAGCGCCTCAAGCAGGTGCTCCTCAACCTGCTCTCCAACGCGGTGAAGTACACGCCGGAGGGAGGCCGGGTCCGGCTCTCGGCCGAGGAGGCCCTCCGGGGCCGGCTGCGGATCAGCGTGACCGATACCGGGCGCGGCATCCCCGCGGAGCTGAGGGAGCGGCTGTTCACCCCCTTCGACCGGCTGGGCGCCGAGCAGACGACGGTCGAAGGGACGGGGCTCGGCCTGGCCCTCTCGAAGCGGTTGGTGGAGGCGATGCGGGGCACCATCGGCGTGACGAGCGAGGTCGGCCGGGGCAGCACCTTCTGGGTCGAGCTGTCCCAGACGGTAGCCCCGATCACGACGCTGGCCCCGGCCCCCAACGGCGAGGAAGCGTCCGCCCACGCCGCGAACCTCGCCGGCCTGACCGTGCTCTACATCGAGGACAACCTCTCCAACGTGGAGCTCGTCCAGCAGATTCTGACCCACCGGGGCAAGGTCAGGTTCCTGGCGGCGATGCAGGGGCAGGCGGGACTCGACCTCGCCCACGGGCACGCCCCCGATGTGATCCTGCTCGACCTGCACCTCCCCGACATTCCCGGCGATGAGGTGTTGCGCCGTCTCCGGGCGGCCCCCGACACGCGGGGCACGCCGGTCATCATGCTCAGCGCCGACGCGATGCCCGGTCGGGCCGAGCAGTTGCTCGCCGCGGGAGCGCAGGCCTATCTGACCAAGCCGATCGACGTGAAACGCTTCCTGAACGTCCTGGACGGGACGTTGAAGTAAGCCGGGGACCCGAACCAGGTCAGCCGGCGAGCCAGACCTTCTTCAGGAAGATCCGGCGCCCGGTGAACGACTGGCTGTACCCCTGCACCCGGGACGCGATCGCCTCGATGTTGAACTTGGCGTACCACCACCAGTTGGGCGACTCGTCGAGCACGGCGCGCTGGATCTCACGGTAGAGGCTCTTGCGCTGGTCGTGGTTCGCGATCGACCGCGCCTGCTGCATGAGCGGATCCAGCTGGGGATCGTGGAACCCCCCGTCGTTGAGCCCCCCGGCGGAATGGAAGTACGGGTAGAGGTAGCCGTCCGGATCGGGGCGGAAGGTGTTCGCCGACGCGAAGATGTCGCCCCCCTCCCTGCCCTTGGTCGTGAGCTCCGTGTTGTGGTCTTTGACGAAGGTGCCCCACTCCTGCTGGACGACCTGGACGTCGATCCCGATCTTCTTCACGGCTTCCTGGATCACGAGCGTCGTGGTCACGAACTCGGGGTACTGG
>VBAO01000137.1 GCA_005883865.1 Candidatus Segetimicrobium genomatis | reverse complement strand
GCCGCGCGAGGAACGCCCACATGGGGGGCTATCGGTCGAGCCAGACCTCCTGGAAGCGCGCGTAGTTGTACACGCTCTGGTGGGGGATGAGGTTCTTGACGGAGGGCCACATCGCGTAGTAATCGTTGCTCCACCCCAGAATGGGGCGCGCGCCGTCCAGCTCCAGCCGCTTCTGGATCTCGGCGACGAGCCGCCGCCGTGGCACCTGGTCGAGCATCTGCGACTGCTCGTCGATCATCCGGTCCACGTCGGGGTTGCAGTACTGCGAGTAGTTCCGCGGAGATCCGCAGACATAGTTTTCGTAGAAGTTGGAGTCCGGATCGTCCACGCTCACGCCGGTGAGATTGGCCCCCAGCTCGTACTCGCCGCGGGTGAGCTTGGCGAACCACACGGCGCTCTCGACCGGCTCCAGGGTGGCCTCGACCCCGATCTGTTTCAGCTGGTCGATCACGAAGGTGGCCATGTCGATGTACTGGGCGATCGCGCGGGTGCTCACCACAAGGCGCAACGGGTGCCCGGAGCCAAACCCCGCCTCGGCCAGCAACTGGCGCGCCTCGGCCTTCTGCTTCGCCGGGTCTCCGCTGCCGGGCAGCGCGGCCAGGTCGTCAGGGGCGAGGCCCCACACCCCCCAGGGGCGCGGCAGCATCGAGGCGCCGACCGCCGCGCCGCCCTGGCGGACCGCCTGCACGTAGGCCCGGCGGTCGATCGCCAGGCTCAGCGCGCGCCGGACGCGGGGATCGGTGAAGGGAGGACGCTTGAAATTCATCAGCAGGTTGTCGTTGATGCTCTGGCTGACCTCGAAGACCACCATGCCGGGGACGGCCTTCTTGAGCTGCTCCGCGGCGAGCCGCGTGCCCTCCTGGGGCATCGTCACATCGAGGCGGCCGGCCTGGAGGGCTGCGATGCGGGTGCCGCGCTCCTTGATGATGATGAACCGGATCCCGTCGAGGTACGGCCGTCCCTTGATGAAGTAATCGGGGTTGCGCGCCATCTCGATCAGCTCGCCCGGGCGGTATTCCTTGAGCTTGAACGGCCCGGTGCCGACGCAGCGGGTGCGGAGCTCGGCGAGAGGCACGTGGGCCGGGTACACGGGTGAGTACCCCGACGCCAGGAGCATCAGCAGGGACGGCTGGGGGCGCTTGAGGCGGAAGATGACCGTGGAAGGATCCGGGGTGTCGATTGCCTGGATCTGGGAGTACCAGATTTTGCGCGGGTTGATGCGCAGGCCGGAGGTTCCGGGCGCGCCACGGACGAGGTCGAAGGTGTACTTGACGTCCTTGCTCGAAAACGGCCGGCCGTCGTGCCAGCGCACGCCCGGACGGACAGGCCCATGACTCGGCGAGTTCGCCGACGATCGTGGCGGGACTCTCCTGGCCGCGGAGGGCAGCGAACAGGACGAGGTTGTTGTAACAGGACATCATCGGCCATGGGGTCGAGACCGTGGTCTCCTCGTGGATACTGAGGCTGGGGGGGTCCTCGCGGTCCATGGCGTTGAGGACGCCGCCGTACTTGGGCGTTGGGCTGGCCCCCGATGCGGACGACGCTGCGAGGGCCGCCAGCACGATGCCGGTGAGCCACCACCTTGCCCGGGTCTGTCGTCCCATCGGTCGTGCCCTCCGGATCGAATCGTCGCGACGTGACGCTTTCCACGCTCTTGCGCGAGACCCCTTTCCGCGCATCGCGCGCGCTCGCGGCCCGAATCCAACTCCTCAAGCGAGCGGCGGGCGGCGGGCGGCCCACGGCCGGGCGGCCTCCAGCGCGGCGGCGGCCCGGAGGACGGCGGCCTCTCCCCGGCGGCGGCCGACGATCTGCAGCCCCACCGGCAGCCCGTCGGCGGTCCAGCCCGCGGGGACCGAGATCGCGGGGAGCCCCGTGACGGTAATCGCATACGTGAGCAGGAACCAGTCGATGTAGGACTCCACCCGGTGTCCGTGGATCTCCGGTGGGTAGTCCCACTCGATCGGGAACGGGAGCACGGCGACGGTCGGCGTGAGGAGCAGGTCGTACCGTTCGAAGAACGTCCGGACGCGGTGCCAGAGCGCGGTGCGCGCCATTTCGGCCTTCCCCCACTCGGTGGCGGTCAGCGTCAGGCCCTGCTCGATGTTCCAGACGAGGGGGGGAAACATCTGGTCGCGCCATGTGGGCAGCAGGCCGGCGTGGACCGAGGCCATGCGCGCCGCGCGGGGCGGCAGGATGACCTCGCGCACCCCGGTGAAGTCGGGATGGTCTTCCTCGAGCGCGCACCCCAGATCGAGAAACGTCCTCGCCGCCTCCTCGGCGACGCGCGCCACCTCAGGTTCCACCGGGGTGATCCCGAGGTCGGCGCTCCAGGCCACGCGCCACCCGCGCACGTTGGGCGTTCGGGCCGCCTCCGGCCATTCGGCGGGATTGATCGGAATGGAGATCGGCGCGCGGTCACCCGGTCCGGCCACGGCCGCCAGCATCAGCGCGGTGTCCCCCACGGTGCGCGCCATGGGACCGGCGACCGAGTACGTGTCCCACGCGAGCGGGGTCGGGTACACCGGCACCACCCCCGGCGAGGTGCGGAACCCGATCACCCCGCAGAAGCTTGCCGGCGTCCGCAGCGACCCTCCGGTGTCGCTCCCCTGGGCGAGCGGTCCCATCCCGGTGGCGAGCGCGACCGCCGCGCCTCCGCTGGATCCGCCGCAAGTGTGGCTGAGCCGCCAGGGATTCCGGGTCGCACCGAACAGGGCGTTCTTGGTGTTGCCGCCTGCCCCCAGCTCCGGGGTGTTGGTTTTGCCCAGGATGATCGCCCCGGCCTCCCGGAGGCGCTGGACGATGAGGGCGTCCTCGGTCGGGATGTAATCCGCGAACGCCCGCGAGCCGAACGTCGTGCGGATGCCCTTGGTGAGCACGAGGTCCTTGATCGAGACGGGGACGCCGTGGAGGGGGCCGAGGTCGTCCCGCGGGCGCCGCATGGCGGCGGCATCGGCGTCGCGCGCGGCCTCCCGGGCCTGGTCGGCCGCCACCGTGACGAACGCATTCACCACAGGGTTGACCCGGTCGATCCGGGTCAGCACGGCGTCGGTGACTTCAACGGCCGAGACCTTCCGGTTGCGGATTGCCTCTGCGAGTTCTGTGGCGGGCAGGTAGCAGAGATCCTGGCTCAGGTCAGCCGACCGGGGTTCGCTCGAACTGCAGCACCGAATAATCGAGGTTCTCGGCCGCGACCCCCACCTGCCGCAGCATCGCCATCACCTGGGCGCGGTGGTGCACCTCGTGAAACATCAGTTGCCCGGCGATGCCCCCGGCGGTGGTCCGGATGCGCATCGGCTTCGGCCCCATGCGCGACACGTATTCGAGCGGTCGGGCCGGGTCGCCGAGGAGGGCCAGCGCGAGCCGGGTGACGGGGGCCCGGCGCTCCCACGCCGTCGCAAACGGGTCGAACTCGGGCTGGCGCTCGTCGGTGAACGGCGAGTCCCCGAGCGTGACCTCGCGACCGCCGAGGCGCTCCACATACGCCCACTCCGCCGCCGCAGTGTGGACCAGCGTGGCCCGGATCGATCCGAGCCCGATCGGAAACGTCCGGGTGTAGACCTCGGCCGGCTGCGCGCGGACCCATTCGAGCAGGCGGCTCCGCGACTTGAGCAGGTAATCGAAGAAATGGGCGAAGTCGATCGCTGAGGTTGGCATGAAGCGGTATTCCACCGCGCGCCGGGCTCTCCCTGCGCCGGGCCGGGCGCTCGATGACGGAGAGGATTCGGCGGGTGGGCGGGGGAAATGGTCCGGCGCGATGGGATACCTCAGCCGTTCGGTGTTCCGGGACCGGCTCGCGCGGATCCGGGAGGCGCTTGGGGAGGCCGACCTCGCGGCGCTCGTGGTGCTGACCCCGGAGAACTTCCTGTACGTGTCCGGGTACTTTCTCGACGTCCAGCCGTGGGAGCGGCCGGTCGCCGCGGTGGTGCCGCGCGACGAGGACCCGTTCCTCATCATGCACGAGCTGTCCACGAACCACGTCCGGTACGCGAACGAGCACGATTCGATGTGGATCCGGGAGGTCCACTTCTACGCCGAGCACTACCGCCTGCACCGCCGGACCTACCTGACGCCGCAGTGGCCGCAGATGGCCGCCGACCTGCTGCGGCGGAAGGGCCTCGGCCGGGGGCGCCTCGGGGTCGACAGCGCAGGCGGCCCCATCACCCGGGTCCCGGACCTCCTCCCCGACCTGCGCCTCGTCGATGCCGGCCGCATCCTGCGCGAGATGCGGATGGTCAAGTGCGAGGAAGAGTTGGCGCTCATCCGCGAAGGGGCGGAGTTGAGCGACTGGGGTCAGGCCCGCTACCGCGACCACCTGGCGCCCGGCCGCCCGCTGGCCGAGATCGATACCCTGGTCGCGCACGAGATGGCCGCGGAAGCCGTGCGGAGGTTCCCGGAGTACAAGGTCGAGATCCGGGTCTCGGGCCTCACCGGGCCGAACTCCGCCTGCCCCCACGGGATCAGCGGCGACTACGGCCAGGTCGTGGAGGCGGGGCACGGCATCGTGAATATCGTCATCCCGCGGCTCAACGGGTATGTGTGCGAGAACGAGCGCACCTTTTTCGTCGGGACGCCCACGAGAGAGCAGGCGAGCGCGTTCGAAGCGGCCGTGGAAGCCCAGGCGGCGGCCGCGGAGGCGTTTGTGGCAGGCGCCGCGATGGCGGATGCCGACGCCGCGGCCCAGCGCGTGTTCGAGCGGCGGGGGTTTGCCGACCGGATCATCCACCGGACCGGGCACGGCATCGGGCTCGCCGGCCACGAGCACCCGGACGACATCGCCTTCAACTACCGGCCGCTCGTGGAGAACGAGGTCTGGAGCTGCGAGCCGGGGATCTACCTCTACGGGGTCGGCGGGTTCCGGCACGACGACACGGTGATCGTCAAGGCGGGGAGGGCGGAGATCACGACCAGGTTCCCCCGCGACCTCGAGTCGCAGACCATCCCGGCCAAGGGGGGGCGCGGGCGGTGAGGGACGCCCTCCGGCGGGCGGCGGTCGCGGGGCTCCTCGTGAGCCTGGGGGCGTTGCTGCTCCCGGCCGGCCTCACGGCCCAGGGCCGTCCGGCGCAGGTGACGATCGGGATCGGCTCCGAGGCGCTGACGCTGATGGGCGCCACGATCGTGGACTGGACCACGAACGCCCAACTCGAGAACATCTACGATACCCTGTTCACCCGCGACCCGAAGACCGAGGCGATCATCCCGTGGCTCGCCACGGGGTACAAGGTCATCGACGACCGGACCTGGGAGTTCACCCTCCGGCACAACATCAAATTTCACGACGGCGAGCGGTTCACCGCGGAGGCGGTGAAGTTCACGTTCGAGTACATCATCGACCCGAAGAACAAGACCCACTACCTGCCCCGGTTCAAGCCGGTGCAGAGCGTCGAGGTCGTGGACGACTACCGGGTGCGGGTGCACACCTCCGAGCCGTTCCCCGTGCTCCTCAGCTATCTCTCGCTCCCCGGGCCGTTCATGCTGGCGCCGGTCTACGTCCAGAAGGTGGGGATCGACTACGCCTCCGCCCACCCGGTGGGCACTGGGCCCTACAAGTTCAAGGAGTGGGTACGCGGCGAGCGGCTCGTCCTGACCAGAAACCCCAGCTACTGGGCGGGGCCGGTCAGGATCGAGTCGGTGGTCTTCCGGGTGATCCCCGAGTTCAGCGCCCGGCTGGCCGCACTGCTGTCGGGCGAGATCGACGTCATGAAGGACGTCCCGCCCCAGGCGGTGGAGACGGTGAACCGGAGCGGCCGGGCCACCGTGCGGTCCACCGTGAGTTCCCGCATCAACTATCTCGCCCTCGAGACGCTGCACCCGGGCCCGATGCAGAACGTCAAGGTCCGCCAGGCGATCACCTACGCGGTGGACGTGGACGAGCTGATCAAGACCGTGCTGGCCGGGAGGGCGACCCGGATCTGCGGATACGTCGGCCGGTTCGACACCGCCTACGACGGGGGGCTCAAGTGCACCGCCTACGATGCCCGCAGGGCCGCCCGGCTGCTGCAGGAGGCCGGGTACGATCCGGGCAAGCTGGCGCTGACCCTCGATACCCCGAACGGGCGGTACCCGCTCGACAAGGAGGTCTCCGAGGCGATCGCCGCGCAGCTCGGCCGGCTCGGGATCACCGTCCACGTCCAGGTCAACGAGTGGCGGAGCCACCTCGACAAGATCATCAACCGCAACGTCGGGGACATGTTCTTCCTGGGGTGGGGGCCCGACCTGGAGCCCGTCGGCACGGTCGCGCAACTGTTCGTCGGCAACCTGACGTACAGCGGCTTCGGGGATCCCCGGATCGAGGAGATGATCCACAGGGCCGAGGTGATCGTCGACCCGGCGGCCTCGAACGCCGCGTTCCGGAAGGTGCAGGAAACGCTGCAGCCGATGGCGCCCTGGGTGCCGCTGTGGCAGCAGCACGATCTGTACGGGGCGGCGACCTGGATCGTGTGGCAGCCGCGCCCCGACGAGAAGCTCTGGATGTGGGAGGCGAGCCCGAAGTAGCCGGCGCCCCAGAGGTCCCGGGGATCACCCCTTGCGGGGTGCAGGCCGCCCGCCCGGGTTAGTCCCGGCATGTCCCGATACCTCGGCGCCCGCGCGGCGCAGGCGGCGGTCGCGATCTTCTTCGCGCTCACCGCCGTGTTCTTTCTCGTCCGCATCACCGGCGATCCGGTGATCCTGTTCCTTCCCCTGGACGTCCAGCCGAAGGACATCTCGGAATTTCGTCATCTGCTGGGGTTCGATCAACCGGTGTGGGTGCAGTACCTGGCGTTTCTCGATCGCGCGGCGCACGGCGATTTCGGCGCCTCGCTCCGCTACCGGGTCCCGGCGCTCCCGCTGGTGCTGCACCGCTTCCCCGCAACGTTGGAACTCGCGGCGGTGTCGCTCGCGCTCGTCGCCTTGGTGGCCGTCCCGATCGGCATCCTCTCGGCCGCCCGCCGGGGGAGCGTGGTGGACGCGCTTGGGATCGCGGTGACCGCGCTCGGCCAGGCGGTGCCCGGCTTCTGGCTCGGGCTGATGCTGATCTGGATCTTCGGCGTCTGGCTGCGCTGGCTGCCGGTCAGTGGGTTCGGGGATTGGAGGCACTTCGTCCTGCCGGCCGTCACGCTCGCGGCGTTCTATGCGGCCCAGATCGCCCGGGTGACCCGGTCCGCCGTCCTCGACGCGCTGGGGCAGGACTACGTTCGAACGGCGCGGGCCAAGGGGATCCGCGAGGCGGGCGTGCTGGTCCGCCACGTCCTCAAGAACGCGGCCATCCCCGTGGTCACGGTCTTCGGGCTCAACGCCGGGCAGGTGCTCGGCGGGGCCGTGGTCACCGAAACGATCTTCGCGTGGCCGGGGCTCGGCGGTTACATCCTCAACGCCCTGGTGGGCCGCGACTTCCCGGTGGTCATGGTGGGAGTGTTCTTCACCTCGGTCATCTACGTCGCAATGAACTTCCTCGTGGACCTCTCGTACCTCTGGCTCAACCCCCAGGTCCGGTACCACTGATGGTCGTCAAACGGGCACGTCCCAGGTGGGAGAGTCCCCCGCGCGCGGGCGCAGGGCCGTGGCGTCGGATGTGGCGAAGCGGGTCGGGTCTCGTGGGGTTGGCGATCGTCGCGATCGTCCTGGGCTGCGCGGTACTCGCCCCCCAGGTGGCGCCGTACAGTCCCACGGCGGCCTCGTTCGCGGCC
>VBAO01000136.1 GCA_005883865.1 Candidatus Segetimicrobium genomatis | reverse complement strand
GATGGCGGCGGCGAACGGGATGGCGAACAGCACTGTCGCCAGCGCCACGTATACGATTCTGATCCCCGTGCCGCCGCCGACGTTTAGCCCGCCGGGCGGGACCTACGGAGCCCCGCTGTCGGTGACGCTCAGCGACACCCAAAGCGCCACCATCTACTACACGACGGACGGGAGCACGCCGACGACCGCGTCGACCGTGTACGCGGGTGCGATCTCGGTCACGCAGTCGATGACGATCAAGGCGATGGCGGCGGCGAGCGGGATGACCAACAGCAGCGTCGCCAGCGCGACGTACACCTTGCGGACGGCCACGCCGACCTTCAGCCCGCCGGCTGGGACTTACGTCCTGCCGCAGTTGGTGTCCATCTCTGATGCGAGCCCGGGGGCCACGATCTACTACACGACCGACGGGAGCACCCCCACGACCTCGTCGGCGCGATACAGCGGCCCGATCCTGGTCGTTCTCACAACCACGATCAGGGCGATGGCGGTTGTCCCTGGCTGGTCTCAGAGCCCGGTCGCCAGCGCCACCTACACCAACTTGCTGGGTCTCTAGGGCGGTCCCGCGAGAGGCGTCGGCGAAAAGTAGTGCTGTTCAACAGCCTCGGGTTTCTCTTCGCCTTCCTTCCGGTCGCCTACCTCGTGTTCTGGCATCTGACGGGAAAGACGGCGAGGTACGTGTGGTTGGCGATCAGCGGCTACGCCTTCTACTCGTTCTGGAACTACAAGTTTTGCGCGCTGATGTTCTTTTCCACCGCGGTCAGCTACCTGGCCGGCCTTGGGCTGCTCCGGTGGCAGGATCCTCGGCGCCGGCAGCTGTGCGTGGTGCTTCCGGTCGCGACAGATCTCGCGCTGCTGGGATTCTTCAAGTACGCCAACTTCATGGTCGCCAATCTCAACGAGATCTCGCCCTGGCTCGGCGGCCACTCGATGCTGCCGTTTCTCAATATCGTGCTCCCGGTCGGCATCTCGTTCTACACGTTCCATACGATTACCTATATGATCGATGGGTACCGGGGTGTGATTACGCCGACGCGCAACTTCTTCGAATTCGCGGCGTACGTCTCGCTGTTTCCCCAGCTCGTCGCCGGCCCCATCGTTCGCTTCCGGCAGATCGAGCAGGATATCGAGCGCATCGACCGTGCCGACCGGGCGGCCCACCGAAATATCGGCTGGTCGTTTTTCGTGATCGGCATGATCAAGAAGGTCCTCCTCGCGGATACGATCGCGGCCGTCATCGATCCGGCCTTCGCGAGGTACGCGGAGCTGTCCACGGTCAGCGCGTGGTTGTGCCTGCTGAGCTATGCCTATCAACTGTACTTCGACTTTTCCGGCTACAGCGACATGGCAGTTGGCCTGGGCTACCTGTTCGGCCTCCGCTTGCCCCAGAACTTCGACTCGCCATACCGGGCGACGGACATCGCCGATTTCTGGAGGCGCTGGCACATCTCGCTCTCGGCGTTCTTTCGCGACTATGTCTACATTCCTCTCGGGGGTAACCGAGGGTCACGACTCCTGACGTCCCGCAATCTGCTGGTCACGATGGTGCTGTGCGGCCTGTGGCATGGCGCGAACTGGACGTTTGTCCTTTGGGGCGGTTACCACGGGTTGCTGCTCGTCCTCCATCACAGAATCAGCGGAGCATGGGCACGGCTATCGCTGTGGACCCGTCGGGTCGGGACGTTCGGTCTCTGGGTGCTCGGCTTGACGCTTTTCCGGTCGACGAGTGTCCACATGGCGGGAGCACTGCTGGGCGCCATGTTCTCGTGGCAGCTTGGAGCCGGCATCGTCGGCGCCGACGTCCTCGTCGCCATGCTCGTGCTCTCGGCCGCCCTCGCGCATTTCGGACCAAACACCTTTGAGATGCGCCACCAGTGGTCGCCGTCGTGGGCGGCGGGCTTCGCGGCGCTCTTCGCGGGGTGTTTGTTCGTGCTCTACGGGTCGCGGCCATCGCCGTATCTCTATTTCCAGTTCTAGCGAGGCCCGATGGGAACTGACCGCGGACGACGTCACGTATGGCAGGTCGGGTATTTGATCCCGCGCCTGCTGGTCGCGGTGTGCCTGGTCGACATCGCATTGCGGTTCATGCCGATCGACGGGCTGACGTTTCGAGCCTGGGAGACCGTGACGCGCTATCGGCCGTCGGGCGGAGCCTTTGAGCCCAACCGGCGGTATTACAGTGAGCGCTCGTACGGCAATCTCGCGGCCCTGGGGAACCTTCCCGACCGACGGCAGTATTGGACCGAGACCTTCACGGTGGATGCCCTCGGCTTTCGAAATGGCGTTCACCTGCTGAATGAGCCGGTGAGCGCCATTCTGGTCGGCGACTCGTTCGCAGTCGGAGCCGGGGCGAAGGATGACGAGACGCTGTCGTCGTCGCTGAACAAGCTCGGAACCTGTGTCGTGTATAACGCCGGGAGCGAGGCATGGGCGGTCGTCCCCGATCAGGTCCTGGCAACCGCGCACCGGCTCAACATGCGAAACCGTCTCGTCATTCGCCTGTACTCCGAAGACGCCGACGTGCCGGCCACTCCGACCGGTCGCGCGATGGGCGTGAGGAAGCTTATCGCATCGGCGCCGGAGGAGGTCCGCGACTGGGTCGGCCGAGTCAGGGGTGTGCTCACGGTGTCGCCGCTTGAGATTCTGAGCGAGCGCGCTCTCAAGGCCCTCGCCGACGACAGAATCCTGCCGAACAGCTATGCCGACACCGTCGTGAGGGCGACGCTCTACAACGGAGACTCGATCCTCTTTCTGGCGGCGTTCGTGAACAGGTTCCACAGGCGGCGCGAAGTCGCCTCGGACTATTGGAGGTGGCTCCACAACGAACTGCGCGAGGCGCGCTTCGACCTGCTGGTGGTGCTCGTGCCTGGCAAGTACAGGGTGTACCGGCCGCTCCTGGTCAATCCGCGTCCCGTCGGGCAGGGGGAGGGCGACTATCTCGAACGTCTTGAGCATGACCTGCGGGCGGCGGGCATCGCGGTGCTCAATCTGGGGCCCGTCCTCGAGGCTGAGGCAGCGCGCGCGCTGCGGCACGGAGAGTATCTGTATTGGCTCGATGATATCCATTGGAACGCTCGCGGGATCGCGTTGGCCGCCAAGGCCGTCCGCGAGCAGTGGCCCTTGACCGAGCGCTCCTGCGGCAATTCTCGTGGGCTCGTCGTGCAGGAGCCGGCGACCCACCGCTCCGCCAAGAGTGTCACCACAACCGTGAGGTAGGCCATGAGCGACAACGGAGGTACCGCCGTATCTGTACGGGAGGCGTCTGGCGAGCAACGCTCCCCGCGAGGGGGCCAGCCGGAACCGCTTGGACATCACCTCGTGCCTTCCGAGGGTGAGTTCTATCAAAACTACGGATGGACTCTGAACGCGTATCCGACGATCGCCGAGGTCCTTGACTATCTGCGCGCTGAAATACCGAGGATGGAGTCGTACGGGCCCGGGTGGCAGCTGACCGAGGCGATGACCAATGTGTTCCTCCTTGCCTGTGCCCTCACCAATGCCGTTGACGACTTTCTCATGGGCCCGGGGTACGACTTCTCGAAGGTGGGCGCCGTCCGTGCGGCCGGCCCAGCCATCCGGCTGGCCGCGTACGCGCTGAAGGCGTGGCGCCGGGTACGCGAGTCGCGCCTGGGCTGGTTGGTGACCTGGCGCGACCGCTGGGAGGCTGCCGTCAACGAGTACGTGGAGCTCTTTGTCCTCGGGGGCGCGCCGGACCGAGACGCGCGATCGCGTTGCGGACGCCGAATGAACTCCATGCTCGGCGTCAGCCTGCCCGCCGATCTGCTTCGACGTCGGCTCAGGAACCCGGCGTTTTTCCACGTTCGCGACCTCACCCACCTGGACATCCTGACGCTGGGCCGTAAGCTCGTCGCCAAGTTTCCAGACCGGGGGATGCCGATCCTGATTACCGGAACCCGCACCGCGGGCTCGTATTTCGCGCCCTTGCTCCGAGCGTACTTGAAAAATGAAGGCTACCGATCGATCGACGTGGTCACGATGCGCCCGAAGAATGGCCTGTCCGGGTGGGAACGACGCCGGCTCGCCGGGTCTGCGAGACAGGGCGGCCTCGGCGTGATCGTCGACGAGCCCGCCATGACGGGCAGTACGCTTCTGAAGGTCGCGGCGATCCTTGTCAAGGCCGGTGTGCCCCAGGCCAACGTGGTCGCCCTCAACCCGGTCCATCCGACGACCCGGGATTGGAGAAGCGCGCCTGAATGTCTGCCGCTCGCCAAGCTCTGCATCCTCTCGCTCGAACCGGAGGAATGGCATAAGTATCACTTGCTCGAGGCGGCCGCGGTCGCCGGCGTGCTGGGCGAGTATTTCCAAGGCCGCGGATACGTCAGTACCGCCGTCGTCTCCAGCGCGAGAGCGGAGGAGCTGAACGCGCAATTGCAGGCGCTGTCCGAGGAAAAATGGCACACGCGGCTGAAGCGAATCTACGAGGTGCGCTTGGAGGACCGTGCCGGCCGAAGCGAGACGCGGTTCGTGCTGGCCAAGAGTACCGGGTGGGGGTGGCTGTCGTATCATGCGTTCATCGCGGGCCGACACTTGGCGACGCATGTGCCTGCCGTCCTCGGTCTCAGAAACGGCCTCCTGTTCACCGAGTGGCGACTCCCGGCCGAGAGCGTCGCGCAGCAGCCCCGAGATCTCACGGTGAACACGCTCGCCTCCTACGTGGCGGCGCGCGTCCGCTCGTTGGGTTTGGGGACGGACCCCACGGCGGAGCTGAACCGAGACAAGCAACACGAGGGGGTTGAAGAGCTCGCCGGTCTGCTCAGCGGGGCGTATGGCTCGAAGGCCGCGGCGCTGAAGCGCTGCCGGATTCGAGCGGAATTGACGCGGCACCCGTGCCCCAGGCCGACGCTCGTCGACGGGAAGATGCGCCGGCAGGAATGGATCGCGGGGACGTCTTCCTTCGTCAAGACGGATTTTGAACACCACGGCGCGGGCAAGCGAGAACTCAATGTGGTCGATCCCGCCTACGATCTGGCGGATGCCGTTCTTCAGTTCCGGCTCTCGCCGAGCGAAGAGCGCGCGCTCATCACGCGCTACATCGAGGAGTCGGGTGACACAACCGTGGAGCAGCGATTGTTTCTCAACAAGTTGCTCGCGGGGGCGCGGTCGCGGAGCCTCGCGCTACAAAACCTCAAAGATGCGCGCCTGTCGAGACGGGCGCAGGAGTTCAACCAGCAGTACAACGACGCGCGGGATTTCTTGACCATCCAGACAATGCGATTCTGCGCCGGGGTGTCCCATCGCCCGGACACCCCTCGTTGGCGATCTCCTCTCGTCGTGATGGACATCGACGGCGTGCTGGACCGCCAGGTCTTCGGATTCCCGTCGACGAGCGCCGCCGGCATTCAGGCGGTGTCGCTCCTCCACGCCCATGACTTCGCTACCGCCGTGGACACGGCGCGATCGATGTCAGAGGTGAAAGAGTATTGCCTGGCCTACGGGTTTGCCGGCGGCGTCGCCGAGTACGGAAGCTGCCTGTGGGATGCGGTCCATGGCCAGGAACGGCTCCTGGTGAGCCCCGACTCGCTGAGCCAGCTGGACCGGCTGAGGGACGCCCTTCGCGACATTGCCGGCGTCTTCCTGAACGACGCATATCGGCATTCGATTCGCGCCTATACCTACCGCGGAGAATCCACCGTCGCATTGCCAGGCCTGCTGATCCAGAATCTGCTGGCACGCTTGAAGCTGGACAGACTCAGGTTCCACCAGACCGACCTGGACACCGCGGTGCTGGCAAAAGAGGTTGATAAGGGCGCGGGATTGGTGGCGCTGACGGCCTGGGTGGGGGGGCGGGAGTTCGAAACGCTCGCCATCGGCGACTCTGAACCAGATCTCGCGATGTTTGCGGTGGCGACGCGGTCGTTCGCCCCCTCACACATCTCGTGCCGGCGTGTCGCCGGTGCCCTCGGCTGCCGAATCGCGGATCGCGCCTTCCAGCCAGGCTTGCTGAACAGCGTCCGCTCCATCGTCCACCCGGACGGCAAGTCGTGCGAGCGGTGCCGAAGGTGCGACTTCCCGGACCCCCGACCCACCGACCTGATGCTGCAGCTCCTCAAGGTCGCGGATGAGCGGCAAGGGCGGCGCTTGCTCCGGGCGGTGCTCGACCCCATGGCGGT
>VBAO01000498.1:1767-3373 GCA_005883865.1 Candidatus Segetimicrobium genomatis | reverse complement strand
TCCACCAGCCTCGCCGAGGGCGTCGCTCGGGATGGTAGGAGAGGTCGAAGATCAGGCGCGAGTTCACGAGGCGCCCGGACGCCTGCGCTTCGCTCAGCGCGGAGACCCGGCGCCCGTGCAGATCCCGGACCACGGGATGGGGGCTCCTGCACACATCGGCATAGGCGCGCAGCAGGTCGGTGTAATCGGGGTGGATCTCCAGCAGCATCCGCAGGCATTCCCCTTCCGGCACGGCCGTGCCGATGAGGATCCGCAGCCGCTCGTTGCATGCGGCGAGCTGAGCGGCATCCCAGACTTCGGTTCCTGGGAGCGTCACGTCGAACCCCAGGCGATAACTGCCGTCGCGGAGGACCACGGCGCCGTCCCGGATGGTCCAGTATGGCAGCTCGCGCGTCAGATCCCCCACCAGCTCCATCGGCAGCCGCACCGCATCACATGACGTAGGGGTTGGCGTCCTGGTCGGGCGTCACAACATACGCGTCGGGCTCCGAGAGATAGCCGAGCAGGTGCCGGACGAAGTGCCGCGGGGCCCGCTCCCGGACGCGCCGCCACAGAACGAAGCAGGCGCCTGTCGCGAGCGCCGACACCCCCGCCTCCGCGCGCGGCATCCCGAGGAGTCTCCCCACCACCAAGTCGCTCACCCGCGAAAGGACCACGAAGGCCACGCCAAGGCCGAACCAATCCTCGAGATCGATCCCCAGCACGGTCACCGCGGCATCGAGCTTCCGGTACACGGGATGCTGGGGCAACACGGCGTCTACCCGTGAATCATCCGGATGATCTGGCCGCCGAAGAAGAGGATGACCGAGCCGATGATCACCCACAACGCGTTTCGCACGCCGTTCCGGTGATCCGCCACGATCAGCGCCCCGGCCACGAGGAGCGCGGCCGTGGCATACGCGAGACCAATCGCCCCCGACAGAGTTTCGGCCGCCTGCGTGAACAGGGTCGTCAGCGGGGCGAACAGGTCGCCCCCGGGAGAGCCCGTATCCAGACCAGCACACACCCCAATCCGGTGCCGAGGAGAGCGCCGGCCAATCGCCTCACCTCAGGGCGCCCCCGTGACGAGGATAACGATCGGCGTTCCCGCCGGGATCTCGGTGGTCGTCACCCATCCCCCCGCGTGCGCGCCCCGGGCTTCGAACTCGTTCGCGATCCTTGCGGCGAGGTACGTCCAGGCGGGGGGCACCTCACCGCCCACCCCGAGGCCCCACCAATCAATGAAGGGGGCACCTCGCTCCCGCGCGGCCGCCTGCGCATAATCACCGGCGGCCCCAAGGGCGGCGGCGGCCATCGAGGCCGCGGTGGAGGAATGGCGCATGGTCGTCCGGCCGGGAACCCCTGGGATGAGGTGCTCTGGATCCAGGGCCACCCCGCGGACGGGGGCGTCTCCCCGGCTTTGCGCGGCCAGCGTAACGGTCAGTTGCACCCGATCCGCAGGGCCGAGCACCGCTTGTCCGATCCAAACCCCCGCCGGGCTCGCGGTCTCGACGACCACCGGTATCGGCGATCCTCCGGGAACCACCACGGCGCCGGTCACCAGCGTACCCGGGATGCGGGTCCCTTGGGGCAGGGGCGGCTGTTGAGGACCCGGTGGTGCGGGACG
>VBAO01000498.1:0-1711 GCA_005883865.1 Candidatus Segetimicrobium genomatis | reverse complement strand
ACCACCGGGCTTCCCGGGGAGCGGGGGGCAAGAAACGTGGGATCCGCAAGAGCCGGGCGGGCCGGTGAAAGGATCCCGGCCAACGACGCACGTCCCAGGGACCCGACCGGCACCGCGCCCAGTTCCCTGAGCACCGGGTCCTGCCGTGACGCGTACGGACTCGGGACGGCTGCGGAGGTGAACGCTGTGGGCGGCGGGCTCAACGGAGCGCGCTGCGCAGAAACCGTGATCGCCCTGTGCCCAAGCGCCAGCGAGATCGCCAGGAGCGTCAAGGTCAAAGCGGCAATCGAGAGCGGGACCGCGGCGGCGATGTGCCGCTTGGCAAAGAGGCGGTCCCCCACGTCGGTCTCGTACTCCCCCCACGAAAACAGCAGGCGCCTGAGCGTGCCGCGCCGCTGCCTTCTGCGGAGTTGATCCTCACTGTCGAGCCGGATCTGAGACCCGGAGAGCTCAACCAGGACCTGCGAATAGACCGCGGGCGCCTCCACCGCGAGCCGGGCGAGCACGCCGGGGACCAGGTCGGGAGCCAGATCGACCTCCTCTCCGAGGGCCTCCCGAATCCGCTGAGCTGTTTGTGGACTGAGCGCGATTCGCATCGACGTACCCTGATGTATTAATATTTATATATCTCAACATCAGTATATTCAACGAACGCGTACTGTCAAGAGGCGAACCCCTGCTCCCCAGCGAACTGTGCGCGCATGACTCCCCCATCGGCGCGCGACACCCAACGCCTCCTCCCCACGGCCCTCCGCTGGACGTGCGACCCGGCCGAACTGGAGTTCAAGACGACCGGCGACCTCCCGACGGAGGCCGCGATCGTCGGCCAGGCGCGAGGCGTGCACGCCCTGCAGTTCGGCCTCGGCATCGACCAGCAGGGCTACAACATCTTTGTGAGCGGGCCGCCGGGCACCGGCCGGAGCAGTTACGCCCGGTTGGAGATCGAGCGGCTCGCCCAGGCGCGGCCCGTGCCGCCGGACTGGTGCTACGTCCGGAACTTCGCGACGGCGGACCAGCCCGTCGCGATCTCCCTGCCGCCCGGCGAAGGGGGGATGTTCCGCCGGCGCGTCGGCGAGATGGTCGCCGAGGTTCGGGGGGGACTCCGGCGGGCTTTCGCGAGCGAGGCGTACGAGCAGCAGCGCGCCGAGGTGGCCAGGCGGTACGAGCAGCAACTCGGGGAGGTCATGCAGGCGCTCGAGACCGAAGCCCGCTCCCGCGGCCTGATGCTCCAGCGCACGCCGACCGGCATCGTGACGGTGCCCGTGGACCTCCAGGGGCGCCCGGTCTCCCAGGACGTGTTCGACGCGCTGCCCGAGGCCGAACGGGCGCGGATCACCGCGCGCATGAAGTCGCTCGAGGAATCGATGGCCGAGGCGCAGCGCAAGGCGCGGGCGCTCGAACGCGAGGGCCGCGAGGCGCTGCGCGAATTCGACGCAGCAACCGCCCGGGGCATCATCGACGGCCCGATCGCGCGCCTCAAGGAGCAGTACCGCGACCACCCCAAGGTCGCCGCCTTTCTCGAGGCGGCCGAACAGGACATGCTCGCCCACCTAGCCGAGTTGCGCGCGGCGGGCGATGAGGAGGCGGGCGAGCAAGCGCGCCCCGAGCTGCCGTTCCCCCGGCGGGACCCGTACGCCCGCTACCAGATCAACCTGCTCGTGGACCACCGGGAGACCCGCGGCGCCCCCGTGATCACCGAGACGAACCCGAC
>VBAO01000500.1 GCA_005883865.1 Candidatus Segetimicrobium genomatis | reverse complement strand
AGAAACGCGCCCGTAGCTCAGCGGATAGAGCGTCGGCCTCCGGAGCCGTAGGTCGGGGGTTCAAATCCCTCCGGGCGCGCCAGACCGTTTCTAACAACGTTCTCGGTCCATCGACGCCCGCAGGAGCGGCATAAAAAGCCGGCGCCCAGTTCCAGGACGCAAGAGAGGCGTTTCTACTGTCCCGGCGGGTAAGCAACTGCTCGCCACGGACCCTCCCAACGTAACTCCCTCATAGGCAACTCATCCTCTTCGGAGGTAAGAGAAGCCCGATGGGGCGTCCCCGAGCCCGCAGCAACCTGGGACGGGGACGAACTGGTCAGAAGTTCCGCTTCTCCAGGAAACATCAGGGGCCTGCTCACCTTTGACGAGCAAGCCCCCGTGTTCCTGCGTATGGGTAGCGGTGGCCAGCAATCCCGCTTATACAGCTGGCCCCTGGTGATTGGGGCGGTTGCCTAGTTCAAGGTCGGATTCCTTGTGCCCCGAACACAAATGCATCTCGACGAGCCTAGCCTATGTAGTTGTAAGATGGTCAAACCCGTCGGCGCATGCCCGGCTTACAGTATCGGTGGCCTTTTGTTCCCCGGGCATTTTGTCCCAGCCGCCTTTTTCAATGAAGGTACTCCTATCCCAGGAATCTACCGCCTTTAATTCTTTGAGTCTCGCTTTATAGTTCGGGTCCTTCATAAATTGGGCGACGCAGATCGCGGCCCGAGTCGCCAAGACCGCCCCGTCAGTCCTCTGTCGGCTGGTGCCGCCGGTTGTCCAACCGCCCCACGCAAAGCCGATGATCATTGCGATGACTGCCCCACAAACGAGGCCCCAAACTCCAAACTTAACCCTCCCTGCAGTTTCTGGTTTCATTGATAATACCCCCCCGAAGTGACATCATTACGGTCCTTGACCACCCTTAATATCTCGCCACCTCCCTTGGACTTGAGACACGAACAGAGTGGTTGGCACTCCAGCTACCAGCACGTTTTTGGGCACCGTTCCTCCGGTATTGATACCTGTACATATTGTAGTAAGAAGGAGGTCAAGAATTAGACAAGAAAGGCGCATCGCGCAAATCTTGGCCAACATGCCGGATGCATTGGCCCTTTGCTGTTCCGACCTTAGACAGCGTCATGGTGCCCGAAATAGGTTGAGCGGCGAGCGGGAAGATCATCACCAAGACTCCGTTATCGTAGGATGCGTTGGCACGAGTCGCATCCACCGCTAAGGGGAGGTCAACCGTACGGTTGTAGGGACCGACTGACCATTCGTGCTGGAAATACCCCGGGCGCTTCTCCTGGCCCAATCCTCGCAATCTCCCCTGAACGGACAGCTGGTGGCCACTAACCGCAATATGGATATTCTGCGGTTCGAGCCCCGGGACTGTCGTCAGAAGGAGGTCAAGAATTAGACAAGAACCCCCATCGTGGACGCAAATGTCTGTCTGCCAGCACTATGCCGGTCTGGCACTGCGTGTCCTGACGAACTGCCGCATCAGCCAGAGCACAACTACGGCCCCCACGAAGGCCACGACGATAGATCCAACGTTCAGCCCGGTGGCGCCGGGGTGGCCAAAGGAGTTGAAGATCCATCCCCCTGCGATGGCACCGACGACACCGATCACGAGATCTCCAAGGACGCCCTTGGGCGCCTCACCCGGACTCACCATCTTCGCCAACCACCCCGCGATAATCCCGACGATAAGCCATGCTAGAATAGTCATCTCACGATCTCCTCTCTCCTACTCTTTTGCGAATGATCGTTCCTGACCGTGTCACACTTCCGTGGTCGATCCCAGCCTCCTCGACTCGAGGGTCCTACCCGCAGTTACTCGCTGAGGCGTTTCGACATTCGAATCGCCGTCCCACGGTCATCTAGTGTGGAGCGCGTGATTTCCACTTCATCCATGATCTGCCCGAGCAGATAGAGACCCCAGCTTTGCGATTCCGGCGGTTCAAGCGTGTCGGGAACTTGAGAACATCTTGTCACGGGTTTGCCTTCGTTCTGAATCGTGACGGAAAACATCTCGCCGTCCAGCGTCACCGTTGCCTCGATGGGGCCGACGCCACCTTGGTACGCATGGAACCGGGCATTGGCGAGGGCTTCCCCCACAGAGAGCTCAATAAGCCGTGCGTCAGCATCTCGAGCCCCCCCGATCCGCGCCGTCGCAGCGATGACTTTTCGCACGGCCCGAATCACGTGCGGGTCGGTCTTGAGTTGGACGGTAAAACCCCACGATCCATGCTCACTCATCACCGGTTTGCCTGTCTCTCCTGGGGGTCACGCCCACCATGTGGTTCGCGGCCGGGGACGACCTGTGGCGTTTCGTTCACGCTCTTGTCAAGCTGCTCGTCATTGAATTGCGCGTGCTTAGAGAGCGCCTCGACGGAGTTCAGGACCGGCAGTAATTCGGTGAGCTTGAGCATCTCGAGGATCCGTTCGACATGAGGAGGGGGCGCGACGAGCACCAACTCACGGCGATGCTGCTGGCACAGCCGGCGGCCTTCGTCCAGGGCGAGTAACCCGCTGGCATCAATATACTCGAGCTCGCTCAGGTCGACGATCATGCCGCCATTGTTCGAGTCGCTGCTCGCCGTCGTATGCACGCACGTCCGAAACGCTGAAGCGGTGAGCAGGTCAACGTCACCCCGCACATGCACAATGGCCGCTAAGGGGCTTTTCTCTACCCAACACTTGAACATCGACCTCGCTCCCCTCCTGGCCAGATACCGCGGGCGCACTGTCCGCAAATGGAAACGGCAGCGCGTGCGCTTTCCTAAAGGGTACCAGGGATGAGGTCAGGAGAAAGACAAGATAGACACCGAGAGCGACAAGACAGTGACAAGAAAGGGAACGAACGCATCATGGAGAAATCGCGTAGCAGTGATGCGGTTAACCTTGGACCCGAAGACGGTAGCCTACACCGGGTTCTGTCACGATGTGGACGGGGCGGGTGGGATCCTGCTCCAGCTTCCGCCGCAGGTTCGTGATGTTCACTCGCAACATGTGCAGTTCAGTCCCATATCCCACACCCCACACTTGCCGCAACAATTGTTGCCCCGTCAGGACTTTGCCCCGCGCGCCGATCAAAGCCTTCAAGATATCAT
>VBAO01000135.1 GCA_005883865.1 Candidatus Segetimicrobium genomatis | reverse complement strand
TTCGATCTGCGACGCGATCATGGATCGCGTCTCGGTCGAGTTGAGCAAGGAGTACCTCAGCCAGTTTGGCCGCGTCCTGCATCACAACATCGACAAAGCCTTCCTCGTCGCCGGGGACGCGGAGGTGCGGTTTGGCGGGGGGGTCATCCGTGAACCGATGAAGCTCGTCTTCGGCGATCGGGCCACCTATGGGATCGACGGGCGGGAGGTGCCGATCCGGGAGATCGCGATCAAGACCGCCAAGAACTGGCTGCGCGAGAACCTCCGGTTCGTGGATCCGGGCGGGCCCGACACGCTGGACGGGCCCCACGTAACGTACCAGGTGGAGATCAAGCCGGGCTCGGCGGAACTCGTGGACATCTTCAACCGATCGACCATCGGCGCGAACGACACCTCGGCGGCGGTCGGGTACTGGCCGATGACGGAGACCGAGCGCCTGGTCTGGGAGACCGAGCAGTTCATCAATTCGCGCACGGGCAAGGAAGAGTTTCCCGAGGCCGGCGAGGACGTGAAGGTGATGGGCGTCCGGTTGGGGCGGGAGCTCAAGCTCACCGCCGCCGTCGCGTTCGTGGACCGCTTTATCGACAGCGAAGACAAGTATTTCCGGCGGAAGCAGGCGCTGTACGAGGCCGTGATGACGTTCCTCGCCCGGCGCACGACGATGGAGAAGATCTCGTTCGACATCAACACGTTGGATGAGCCGGGGCGGGGCATCGGCGGGATCTACCTCTCGGTGCTGGGCACCTCCGCGGAATCGGGAGACAGCGGACAGATCGGCCGGGGGAACAAGGTCAACGGCGTGATCGCCGTCAACCGGCCGATGGGCACGGAGGCCGCGGCGGGCAAGAACCCGGTCTCCCATGTGGGCAAGATCTACACGTTCTTCACCCACCAGGTCGCGCAGAAGGTGTACGAGGAGGTCGAAGGGATCCGCGAGGTCTACATCTGGATGGTGAGCCAGATCGGCAACCCGATCGACGAGCCGGTGACGGCCGCCCGGATCATCCTCGCCAAAGGGGTCCGGCGAGGGCCGGTAGAGCGGCGGGTTCGGGAGGTGGTGGACCGCGAACTCGCCGGGATCGATCTCTTCTGCCGCAACCTGGCCGAAGGCAGGTACAGCGTCTGCTGACGCCGCCCCCCATGCGGGGGGCAGGCTGGTCGGCGGACGTTGCTTGACACGCGGCGCGGGTCGGAGCCACAATAGATAGGTCAGCAGCGGCCAGCCCCGCCCGCGCGGCGGGCGGGGCTGGCGTGCGCGTTGGCGGAAGGTGTGTGTGAGGATGCCGACCTATGAATACCGGTGCACACGCTGCAAGCACCAGTTCGAAGCGGTGCATCCGGTGGGCGGGACCGTGGACCGGTGCGAGCGTTGCGGCGCCCGGGTCCGCCGCGTCTTTTCCCCGCCGGCGCTGATCTTCAAGGGGTCCGGGTGGTACATCACCGACCACCGGAAGACTCCGGCGCCGTCCGAGGGAGACGGCGGGACGCCGAAGGCGGCCAAGACCACCCCAGCGCCCAAGCCGGCCGATTCCGGCGGGGCCGGCGTTGAGGGTTCGAAACCGAGTGACGTCAAGAAGGGCAAGAAAGCTTCCTAGCTTCGGGAGGCGGGCGAGGGCATGGCCGTTCGGCCATGCCCTCGCCGTGCTTTGTGCGGGGTGCGCGCTCCTGACCCCGGCGGGGGCATCCGGATCGGATCCTCGGCTCGAGCGTTTCAACGTGCGCCTCGGGTGGGACGGGATGGTCAAGATCGGGGTTCCGGTTCCCCTGGACGTCGAGCTGCCGCCGGCCGCATGGACGGGTCCGGGCGAGCTCGTGGCCGATGCTCCGGCGCTTGGGCCCGAGGTCGGCCGGGTGGTGACCTCGACGGCCGTCCCGTTTCAGGCGGTGGCCGGGGCCTCGCAGATCATTCACGCCCGGGTGGTGATCAGCGACCCCAGGCGCCCGCTCGTGGTCCGGGTGTTCCATCATGGGCGGGAGGCGTTTCGGAGGACCGTTCCGATCTCGCCCGGGCAGGTGCCCGGCCGCCTGCTCGTCGCGCTCTCGGACGATCATGCGGGGCTGGCCTCCCTCCGCCGGCTCGCCGGGCGCGTCGGGGTCGTGTACGTCACGGGGAGCATGCTCCCGCGGTTCTGGCAGGAGTACCTCGGGGTCGACCTCGTGGTGATCCGGGATCTCGACTCCCCACCGCTCGATTCCGCGCAGCAGGAGGCGCTGCGCACGTGGATCCTGCTGGGCGGCCGCCTGCTGCTCATCGCCCGACCCGGCGTTCGCCTCCCCCCAACGCTCGAGCCGATGCTCCCCGCGACGTTGGGCGAGACCCGAACAGTTCCCTTCCTCGCGGCGCTCGCGGCGTCGGACGGGGGTGCGCTCCCGTCCGGCCCGGCCACGGTCACGGCGCTGGTGCCGCACCCGGCCGCGCGCCGGATGACCGCCGGCGGGCTCCCGCTCGCCGCCTCGTGGGATGCGGGCCGGGGGCAGGTGATCGAGTGGGGGATCGATCCCTGGCTGCCGCCGTTCCTCGAATGGAGCGGCCGCCTGCGATGGTGGGGCGAGGCGCTCGGCCCCGAGGGCGCGCCCGCGGTGGACTCCGCTACGATCGCGGACAAGCTCGTGATCGTGACGCCGCTCCTGGCCGGCGGAGCGATCATCCTGTACATTGGGCTGCTCCTAGGACTCTTGCGGTGGCGTGCGACGCCTGCCGGCGCAGGGTGGAGCCTGCTCCTGGTCCTGATCGGGCTGGGGGGATTCTCGCTCCTCGGGGAGACCGCCAGAGCCCGCTCGGCGAGGCTGACCGAGGCGACCGTGCTCGAGCCCGTCGGCGTGACCCGAATCGCGCGTATCACGACGAGCGCGGCGGTCGTGGTGCCCTACGGGGGCCGGTACCGGATCACCGTCGCGCGGGACATGGTCGTCCAGCCCATCACGCCCTCAAGCGACCTTCGCGTAGAACTGTCCGGCGCGGGGACCGTGCTGACCGGGGTCCTGCGTCCCGGCGAGCCGGCCCGGCCGTTCCAGGCCGTCGGGGTGGCGCCCCTCCTCGCGTCCGCCGCGATCTCGGAGGACGGCCGCCGGCTCGTGGTGGACCTCGGCAGCTTTGGGATCCGCCGCGCCGAGCTGAGGCACCGTGATCGCGTCTATCCCCTTGGCGACCTTCCGGCCGGGCGCTCGGTGGCCGGCCTCCATCCCGACGGATGGGTGGCGGCGGGATCGGAGGCGAGAACGTTGCCGGAATTCTCCGCGCGTCTGCGGGACGCAATCTTCCAGGGTCCTTCCGGCGGTGCTATACTGGGTGCCACGACACCGGTGCTGGTTGGGGAGCTGGACCGGGCCGCGCCCGTGTTCACGCTCCGAGGCGCGGGAGCGCCGGGGCAACGGCTGACGATCCTGCTCATGCCGCTCGAGCGAAGGTAGGCAGGAGGACGCCGTGGGGATCGTTTCCGCATGGGGGAATCCGGTGCTGCGCGGAGATCTCCGGGCCCGGAGCGGAAGCCGCAAGATCTGGATCTTCCAGGCCTCGTATCTCGGGATCCTCGGGGCCCTCGTGTTCCTCGGCCTCCCGCCTGAACTCAGCCGGTTTTCCGCCTCGAGCGAGACGAGCCTGTACGTGGCCGTGGTGTGGGTCCAGGTCGCACTGGTCACCTACGGGGCATCGGCGTGTCTCGTCCAGGAGATCGCCGTCGAAGGCGAAAAGGGGCCGGTCGATCTCGTCTACGCCCCGTTCTCGCCGGGGACGATCGTGGTCGGGAAGAGCCTTGCGTCGCTCCTGACGATCGTCTTCTGGCTGCTGCTCGGCGCCCCGCTCCTCGCGCTCACGATCGCGATCCGGCAGATCCCCCTCGTGGCGCTCCTTCCCGTCGCCGCCCTGATCGCCGCGGTCGCGTGGGGGATCGCGCAGGTGGGGTTGCTCTACAGCATCCTGTTCGAGGCGGAGTTCTCGCGGATCCTCATCCATTGGGGGACGCTGATCGCGGTGTTCGTCGTCACGGCCCTGCTCCCGTTCCCCTACCAGTCCCTGAACCCGATCCTCGCCGCGACGGCGGCCGCCCACGGCATGCTGCCGGGAGCGACGGGGGTGTATGCCGTCGTGGGCATCGCGAGCGCGCTGTGGGCGCGCCGGCGCCTCGGCAGGATAGCCGTCGGATGACGCGCGAGGCGGGGATCCTGGGGACCATCCTCCGCCGGGTCGCGTTTCGGCTGGGCTCTCGCTGGCATGGGCGCTCGCCACGATGGTGGTCCCGGTGCCGCTGCCGCTCCGCGAGTTGGCGGTCGTGGGGGCCGGTCTCGCCGCGGTGCTGGTTCCCATGCTCGTATGGCTGCGCCGGCCGTCGCTACTCGGCGCCGCCCGCATCGCGGATCGCCGGCTCGGCCTGGCCGACCGTCTGAGCACCGCGATGGAGTCGTGCGCACGATCCGATCCACCTCGCGGGCTCGTGCGTCTTCAGATCGCCGACGCGGCCACGGCGGCGCAGGGGATCGTTCCCCGCCGGGCCGCGCCGATCGCGTTTCCCAGGGAGGGATGGGTCGCGCTGGCCCTGGCCGGCGCGCTGATCCTGTGGGCGCAGTTCCTGCAGGGCTGGACAATCCCCGAGTTGCCGGCCGCGCGCACCGCCGCGGTGATTCACCGGGAGGGCCGGACGCTCGTGATGATCGCGCAACACCTGGAGGGGATGAGCCGGACCCGGGGTCTTCCCGAGACCCGCCGGCTGGCGCCCCGCCTTCAAGACCTCGGCCGGAGGCTGGAGACGCCCCGGGTGACCCGGCAGAGCGCGCTCAGGTCGCTCCAGGAGGCCGTCCGCGAGTTGCGCTCGGCCCAGGCGCGCGTCGAGCGGCGACTCGGAGGGGCGGCGCTCCAGGGCGGCCCCGGTTCCCAGGGGGCCTCCATCGCTCCCGCTTTGCCGGCCGCCCAGGGCCGCCTCGAGCAGGCGATCCGGGAGTTGGAGTCGTTTGCGGCGCGCCTCGGAAGCGAAAGCGGCGCGGGCGCTCGCGAGGATCTCGCACGACGGCTGCGCGCGATGTCCGAGTCGCTGGATCAGATGAAGGCTCCCGCCTCGTCGCGCCGCGACGTCGCGGCCGCCCGCCGTGAAGTCGAGCGCGGCCATTTCGGGGCGGCCGCATCCGCGCTCGGCGACGCGCTCGCGGACCTGCAGAGTCTCGAGCGGATGCTGGGAGACGACCAGGCGCTCGGCGAGGCGCGGCACCAGGTGGAGAGTTCAGCCGAACGCATCGCTCAAGGCGGATCGCTGGGAGTCGGGGTCACGGTGGCCACTCAGACCGCGCCTGAATCGGGGCCGGCGCCCTCCGCTCCGGGGCCCAACCCGGTGATCCCAACCGCGGAGGAGACCGCGTCGCCTCCCCCCGGGCCCAACGAGGGCAGCCTGCCGGGCGAGGGGCGGGGGCCCCACCTCGGCGCCCCGACCCCGCGGCTCGAGGGGTCCCGGGTGGAGGAGCATCTGGCCGGGCGGCAGGGAGAGGGAACGGCGGTGACCCGCGACCTGCTGGCCCCGGGCCGCGCCGGAGCGCCGCACCTCTCCGCGTCGCCGGTGCCGGCGGACGTGGCGCACCAGAACGACCGCGCGCTCGCCCGCGAGCCTCTCCCGCCGGCGTACCTCACGCTGATCCGCCGGTACTTCGAGGCGCTGGAGACCGGGCGATGACCGATCCCGGCGCGCGCGACGTCGCCGAGTTTCGCCGCGCGTTTGCGGCGGTCCAATCGGAGTTGGGCCGCGTCATCGTCGGCCAGGAGGAGTTGCTCGAACTGGTCACGATCGCGCTGCTCGCGGGCGGCCACGTGTTGCTCGAGGGCGTCCCGGGGGTCGGCAAGACCCTGCTCGTCCGGACCCTCGCCCAGGCGCTGGACCTCCGGTTCTCCCGCATCCAGTTCACGCCGGACCTCATGCCCGCCGACATCCTGGGCACGAACCTGGTCGTCCAGGACGACAGCGGACGGCGGAGGTTCGAGTTTCATCCCGGCCCCATCTTTTCGCAGATCGTCCTCGCCGACGAGATCAATCGCGCGACCCCGAAGACGCAATCGGCGCTTCTCGAGGCGATGCAGGAGCACGCCGTCACCATCGCCGGAGAGTCGCGCCGCCTCGACGAGCCGTTCTTCGTGCTGGCGACGCAGAACCCGATCGAGATGGAAGGGACCTATCCGCTGCCCGAAGCCCAACTCGATCGGTTCCTGTTCAAGCTCCGGGTGCCCTTTCCGGGCCTCGCGGACCTGCAGGCGATCATCGACCGGACCACCGGGCCCGACGAGCCCGCGGCGCATCAGGTCGCCGACGGGCCGGTGGTGGTGCGGATGCAGGCGCTGGCCCGCCAGGTCCCCGTGGCGACGCACGTCCGGGAGTACGCCGCCCGGTTGGTGCTGGCGACCCACCCCGAGTCGCCGGGGGCCGTCCAGGCCGCTCGCCGCTTCGTCCGCTACGGCGCCAGCCCGCGGGGCATGCAGGCCCTCATCCTCGCCGGCAAGGTTCGGGCCCTCAGCCGGGGCCGGCTGAACGTGGCCGTCGACGATCTTCGGAGCCTCGCGTTCCCCGCGCTCCGGCACCGCCTCATCCTCAATTTTGAGGGCGAGGCCGAGGGGACGGACACGGACGCGGTGATTCACGACGCCGTCCGGGAAGTCGAGGCCGGGGAGATCCCCGCTCCCGAGGTCTAGCGATGGCGCCTTCCACGGGTGCGGGTCCCGAGGCGGGGCGGCGTCTCTTGGCCCCGGAGTTCCTCCAGAAGCTCGAGACCCTCAGCCTCTTGAGCCGGAAACGGTTCCGCGGCGCCCAGCGCGGCGACCGGCGCAGCCTGGCCCGCGGGCGCGGCCTGGAGTTCGACGACTACCGCGCGTACCAGCTCGGCGATGACTACCGGTACATCGACTGGAATGTGGTCTCGCGTCTCGATCGCTTCTTCGTCAAGATGTTCTCCGAAGAGGAAGACCTGGACGTCTCCCTCATGGTCGACACCAGCCGGTCGATGGCCGCCGGCCGTCCGTCGAAGCTCCTGCTGGCCGCCCAGCTGGCCGCGGCCATCGGGTACATCGGGCTCACGAACCTCGACCGGGTGGGGGTCACCGCGTTCGCTTCGACGACCGCCTCCCGCCTCGACCGTCTCCGGAGCCGCGCCCGCGCCGTCGACCTCCTCGAGTTTCTGGACCGGCTCGAGCCCTCCGGCGAAACGCATCTGGGGCTGGCGATGCGGCGGCACCTGGCAACGTCGCGCCGCCGGGGGCTCCTCGTCCTGCTGTCGGACCTGTTCGACCCCCGGGGGTACGAGCCGGCGCTGCTCCTCTGCCGGCACCACCGGGTGCAGACGTTCCTGATTCACGTGCTGGCCGAGGAAGAGGTGAGCCCGCGCATCGCCGGCGACCTGCGGCTCGTGGATGCCGAGACCCAACAGGCGGTGGACGTCACCGTGGACGCCGAGGCGGTGCGCGCGTACGCGGCGGCCCGCGACGCCTTTTTCCACGGCATCGAGCGGTTCTGCTTCCGTCACGGCATCGACTATCTCAGGACGTCGACGGCGGTGCCGGTGGAGACGCTGGTCCTGCGCTGGCTGCGCCAGGGAGGGCTGCTCCAGTGAGCCTCGGCGCGCCGGCGGCGCTGTGGGGTCTGCTCGCCATCCCGTTCCTGGTTCTCCTGTACCTCCTGCGCGTGCGACGCCGGGAGCACCCCGTGAGCAGCATCCTCTTGTGGCAGCGGTCCGCCCCCACCCTGGCGGCCTACCGGCCGGCGCGGCGGATCGAGCGCAGCCTGCTGCTTCTGCTCCAGATCCTTGCCGCCGCCGCGGTCGTCGTCGCCCTCGCCCGGCCGACCGCGATCGTGCGCGGGGTGGAGGGGGGCGACCTGATCCTGGTGCTGGATCTCTCGCTCTCGATGCGCGCCCGGGATGTTGCCCCGACCCGGTTCGATCGCGCGCGGGATGAGGCGCTCGACCTTATCTCCCACCTGCGGCCGGGCCGGCGGGCGGGCATCGTGGCGGCGGGTCCCACGCCGCAAGTGGTCCTTCCCCTGACTGGGGATCACGCGACGCTGGTCGCGGCGCTCCGGGCGCTCGAACCGTGGGACGCCGCGGGCGATCTCGGGGGAGCGGTGCTCGCGGCGGGGGAGCTTCCGCTGTCGCGCGGCGGCCGGATCGTGGTCTGGACGGACGCGGCGCGCGAGGGCCTGCCCGCCGTCCCCCACGCGACGTATCGGATCGTGGGGACCTCCGCCGACAACGTCGCGATCACCGCCTTTCGCATCGCGCGAGACCCCGGTGGAGCCGAAGCGCTGCTCCGGCTGGACAACTTCGACGACCGGGCCCGCCGGGTGCCGCTGGACGTGAGCCACGACCGGGTGACGGTGTATCGCGATACCGTAGACGTGCCGGGGGGCGGGAGCCGGACGGTGGTCTTCCCGGTCGCCGGCACCGGGGAGTTCCGGGCCCGCATCACCACCCACGACGCGGTACCGGAGGACGATGTCGCCTCCGCGGTGCTCGACCCTGCCCCGCTGCCCGCGGTCCTCCTGGTGGGCGAAGGCAATCCGTATCTCGAGCGTCTCCTGCGCGTCCTCCCGGTCGCCCGCGCCGCCGCGACCCGGAGCCTGGATCCGGCGGCCTGGGGCTCCTACGGCGTCGTGATCCTCGACCGCGTCGCGCCCGGCCCGGTGCCTCCAGGAAATTATCTGCTGATCGCGTCCGTGCCGCCGAACCTTCCGGTCTCCGCGGCGGGTGAGGTGCGCGGTCCCGAGTTCAGGACCTGGGACCGGACCGATCCCGTGCTGCAATTCGTCGACCTGAGCTCCGTTCGGGTCTCCCGCGCGCTCGCGCTCACCGCGGACGGGGGCCGCGTGCTGGCCGGTGGAGACGCGCCGCTGTTGTGGGCCTTCGAAGGGGGCGGCACGAGGGCGCTGCTGCTCGCCTTCGCCCTCCAAGACTCCGATCTGCCCGAGCGCGTGGCCTTCCCGGTTCTCCTCGCCAACAGCCTCGCGTGGCTGGGCGGCGGGCCCATCGAGATCGGCGCCGGGGAGCGGCTCGAGATCCCGGCCGGCGCCGCGTCGGCTGCGGAGCTGGTCGACCCCGCCGGCCGCCGCGGGACTGTGCGGGCGATCGACGGCGCGTTCCTCCTGCCGGCGTTGACGCGGGCCGGCGTGTACCATCTCAGGACGGAGGCGGGGGCGCGGGCGATCACCGTGCGGCCGGCCGCCCGGCCCGCAGGCCGCATCAAGCCGGGGGTCGCGCCGGCGCCCTCCGGCGCCGGCGGGCAGGGCCCGGAGGCGCGCGGGCCCCTCCTCAGCCAGGTGCCGCTCTGGCCGTGGTGTGTGCTGGGAGCCGTGGCCGCCGTGGCGACCGAGTGGGCGATCGCCACCCGCCGCCGCGGGGGGGACGCATGACCGCCCCGGTGTCGTTCGCGCATCCGTGGGCGCTGTGGTTGCTGCTCCTGGTGCTGTTTACCGTGGCGCTGGGACGGCGCCGGTCAGGCATCCGCTGGCGCGTGGCGACGATCCTGCGCGCCGCGACCTTGGCGCTCCTTGCGCTGGCGCTCAGCGGTCCGTCCGTGAGGGTCGCGGTGCCCGGCGCCAGCGTCGTGTTCGCCGTCGACCGCTCGCTCAGCATCACCCCGGATGAGCAGCGCGCGGAGACCGCCGTCGTGCGCGAGGCCCTCGCCCGGATGCGGTCGGGCGACCGAGCGGGAGTCGTGACGTTTGCGGGCCGGGCGGCGCTACGGCGTCCGGTGGAGGCGCACCCCGCGGTCGAGGATCCGGGTCCCGCGGTCGACCCTGACGCCACGGACATCGGCGGCGCCATCGACCTGGCCGTCCGGATGCTGCCCCCGGAGGGAGTGCGGCGCGTGGTCGTGCTCAGCGACGGCGCGGAGAACCGTGGGGACGCGGTGGCGGCGGCCCGCGCGGCGCGGCAGGCCGGCGTGGTCCTGGACGCGGTGCCCCTCGTCTCCGGGCCGCCCGACGAGGTGCTGGTGGAGGAGGTGACCGCGCCCCAGGACGTGCACGTCGGCGAGGTGTACGAGGTCCGGGCGGCGCTCCGGGCCACGGTCCCGGCGGAAGCGGTCGTGACGCTCTCGCGAAACGGCGTGGCCGCGGACTCCCGGCACGTCTCCCTCTCGCCGGGAGAGCTCATCGTCCCGTTCTCAGAGACGGCGATGCGGGGCGGGATCGTCCGGTACCGCATCGACGTCGTGGCGTCTCCCGACACGATTCCCGAGAACAACCACGGGGAGGCCCTGGTGGTCGTCCGTGACCGGCCGAGCGTCCTCTTCGTGGCCGCGGGCCCGAGCCGGCTCCCCCAATGGCTCCGCGACCAGGGGCTCCGGGTCGATGTCCGGACACCCGAGGACGTGCCCGAGCCCCTCGTCGGATTTGCCCCGTACCGGAGCGTGGTCCTCGACGACATCTCGGCGCTCGACCTGAGCCAGGGGCAGCAGGAGGGCATTCGGGCGTTCGTCGAGACGATGGGCGGAGGCCTCGTCGTGATTGGGGGCGGCCACAGCTACGGCGTTGGCGGGTACACCGGGACGCCGCTCGAAGAGGCGCTGCCCGTGACGATGGACGTCCGCCAGACGCTGGCGCTCCCCACCGTCGCCATCGTGCTCGTCATCGACACATCGGGGAGCATGGAGGCGTTCGGCACGGAGCTCGCCAAGGAGGAACTGGCCAAGGAGATCGCCTCCTCGGTTATCGATCTGCTGGGCGAGCACGACCAGATCGGCATGA
>VBAO01000496.1 GCA_005883865.1 Candidatus Segetimicrobium genomatis | reverse complement strand
AGGACGACCGCGGGCGCGAGGTAGTCGCGGGAAGCATCGTTCACCGTGGCGCGCACCAGCCACCGCAAGGTCCCGGCCTGCGGCCGGAGCTCGGTGGCGCGCGCCCCGTACTGGATCGCGACCCGGGCGCCTTGCGCCGCTCTGTACAGCGTGGTGATCAACTCGGGGCCCTCCCCCCGAGCTTTCACGACCACCCCTCCCCAGAACCGATGCCGGCCGTCGACGAGGAAGGCCTGCCGGTCGTACGCGAGGACGAACTGGACGCCCTTCCCGTGGAGCCACTGCATCGTGGGGAACGCCTGGGAGACGAGGGTGCGGGCCAGATCGGGATCCGTCCGCGACGCCGTCACGCGCTGGAGGTCCGCGAGCAACTCGTCTCCGGTGTACCGCCCGATCTCCACGCTGCCCGAGCGGCTGAGGGCCCCGTCCTGGACGAGCGTGGCGATGTCGTCTGCGCCCCCGTAGGGGAAGCGGAACGCCCCGGCCGTGACGAACGAATTCCCTCCGCGCTGCTCGGCCGGCGCCCGCTCCAGCAGCGTCACCCGGGCTCCGCGCTCGGCGGCCGCCAGGGCTGCGCACAACGCCGCGTTCCCGCCGCCGACCACGATCACGTCGCTCTCGCTCATCGCCAAGGCCGGACGCTTCGATGCCGCCCGGAGAGACCCCTGCGATGCCGGGCAGGGTGACCGGCGTGTGCTATACTGTCGTGCAGCACCGCACGATCAGCGGGTGACGGGCTGGTAGATGAGGGTGACGTCGCGTTCGCACCGGCTTCGGCGGCTGTGTTCCGCCGCGGGACGCCTGTATCTCCTCGCGGCCGTCGGGTTGGGTGCGATCTCCTCCCCCCACGCGCCGTGGCATGATCACATCGTCCTTGGCGCGCACGGCTTCAAGGAATGGGCGCATGCCGTGGCAGTCCACCGCCACACCGAAGAGGGATGGAGGACACTCGCCGAGACCGGGACCACACCCATCCCCCTCTCCGGGATCGCGCAGCGAGATCGTCCCCGCGTCCTCTCCATCGCACGAACCCTCGACGGCGCGGGCGCACCGGTCGTCGACCTGAACAGCCAGGCCGCCTCCGGCCGCGGCCCGATCGAGAGGCTCGCCGTGCCGCAGGCGGGAGAACGATTCTCTCCCCCTGCCGCCCACGCGCTGCGCCCGCTCATCGTCCTGGTCCCGGATCCTCCTCCTCGCGTCTCCTCCTGACCGCGTCCATCCGAGCTCCCCCGGCGTCGCAGCGGCCGAACGACGCCAAGGCAGGCCGCCGGGCGGCGCCGCGTATTCTCGCGTGTTTTTTATGGAAGGAGGAGATGCGCATGCACAAGATCCAGGGCCTTGCGGTGGCATTGGTGCTGTCCGCGGCACTGGCGGCTCCGGCCATGGCGCACGAGCAGCGTGACGCGGCCGGCAAGCCCGTCAACGACCTCGGCGATACGCTCAAGGTCGAGGTGCGCTTCAGCGGCCAGACCATGGGCCCGCTGTCGCTCAACCCCGGCTATGACCCCGACGCGCACCTGGGCGTTCCTGGCGAGTATCTCGCCCCGGTCATTCCCACCCGCCCCGGCAACTACGCGTTCCACTTCACGGGAAAGATCAGGAACCAGACCGTCGACGAGACGTTCACGACCTCGGAGAAGACCTTCGACCCCGCGGCCGACCCATCGGCGATCGAGTTCCCCGCCAAGGATCCCGGTGTGGGGGAACTGGCGATGCGGATCGAGCGACTCGGTCCCCGGATCGACGCCGCGCAGGCCGCTGCAGCCCAACTCCGGACCCTGGCCTTCACCGGCATCGTCCTGGGAGCGGCCGGGCTCCTGCTGGGCCTCTCGAGCCGGAGGCGGGTCAACAGATAACGTGCGCTGGACCCCGGCCTCCGCGCTGGCCGCCCTCGGGGTGATGGCCTTCGCCTTCCCCGCGGGCGCGCATGCCCTCCTCCGCGACTCGGAGCCCGGGGCCGGGGCCGTCCTCCAACGGGCGCCGCAACACGTGACGATCACCTTCACCGAGCAACCGGAGCCGAAGCTCTCGATCATCCAGGTGCTCGACAGCAGTGGGCGCCCCGTCGATCAGGGACCCGCGCAAGCGGTGCCCGGGCACCCACTCGACCTCACGGTCCCGGTCGGCCCCCTGCCGCAAGGGACGTATACGGTGTCGTGGCGGACCGTTTCCCAGGTCGACGGGCACGTGACCGGCGGGGCGTTTGCGTTCGGCATCGGGGTCGCGCCCCCTCCCGCTCAGCAATCTCAGGTCACGGCGCCGCCTCCATCGCCTGGTGCGGTGGCCTCCCGTTGGGCGATGTACGTCGGACTGAGCGGGCTCTTTGGCGGCGCGTGGCTGTGGACCCTCGCGCTCCCGGAGTCCCCGGCGCGGGTCCGGGG
>VBAO01000134.1 GCA_005883865.1 Candidatus Segetimicrobium genomatis | reverse complement strand
AGCATTACGAGCCGGCGTTGCCCGTGTCGCACCATCCATCGGAGCTCCTGACGCTCCGCTCTGATGAGCTTGCTGGGATCGGCGTTCTCCGCGGCTCCGTGCAGGGACTCCGGTATGTCGAGCGCTGGATGGCGCCGCGCGTTAACGGGCGGCGGGTGATCAGCGTGACCCTCCGCGACTACGATTTCATGACGGCGCGGAACAGTAATCTCGGCGCCTGGACGGCGTTCGCCCGCCGTCTTGATCCGGAAAAATTTGTCCCCGTGTTCGTGCTCGACACCGCACGGACCCTGGATCCATTGCCGGCTAACCTCGAGGGCTTCGAGGTGTTCCGCGAACCATCATGGAACGTCGGCCTCCGGATGGCGCTGTACGAGTTGAGCTACCTGAACCTCGGTGTCAACAATGGCCCGCTGTTCCTGGCGGCCATGAACGAACGTGCGCGTCTTCTCATCTTCAAAATCATAACGTCGACCGTGCCGCAAACGACCGAGGAGTTCATGCGCCAGGAGGGCTTTCAGATTGGCGCGCAACTGCCCTTCGCGACACCCTTCCAGAGGCTCGTCTGGGAGGACGATACGCTCGAGGTAATCGAGCGGGAGTTCAAGGCCATGGTGGCCCGCATCGAGGGAACGGTGGACACCGGCCTGCTCACCTCAGGGGCTGCCCGCAGCGTCTGACAGAGAAATGGCTCGGTGAGCGGCCCCTCCTGAGCGCGGCCTCGGGCCGTCAGGTCTCGATCGGATCGAGCAGCGGCCGTGCGACGCGCCAGGGAACGCCGGCTTCCCGGCAGAGCAGGGCGATGCGGTCGATCTCCTCGGCGGTCAGCGAGGGGGCCGCCACCAGGACCTCTTCGATCCGGTGTTCGGTCACCAGCGCGGGGATGCCGTGGCGAGTGCCCAGCACCCTCAATCCGCGGACCATGGTGCCCTGTTTTGCGCGATCGTCGTCCACGAACCCCACGGGATGGTACGAGAGCGATGGGTTGGTTCGGAGCTCCTGCAGGAGCAGAATGCCGCCCCGGCCCGCGCCGAAGATCAGCACGCGTCTGCCGCGGATACGCAGGCTCGCAAAGTACTCCTCCAGCGTGCGGACCGAGACGCGCATGCCGGCCAGGAGCCCGTAGGTGAGCCCCCAATCGAGCACGAACACCGCGCGCGAGTATCCCCGCAGGCCCGTCCACAGGAACAGCACCGCCACGCACACCAGCGAGGCGACGACGGAGGCCCTGAGGAGCGTGAGGAGATCCAGCAGTCCGGTGTCGCGCCACTCCCTGCGGTAGATCCCCAAGACATAGAAGAGTCCCAACTTGATGGCGATCATCACCGGGAGCGTCTGGCTGATGATCGGCACGAACCCCGGGGGAATCACGCCTTCGAAGCGCAGCAGGTGCGCGCTGATATAGGCGACGCAGATCAGAATGAAGTCGAGCACGATGGCGAGCAGGATGCGCTTGTCGATCAACTGGGCCAGCACGACCCCCGCCGTGCCGCTCGGCACGGCGGCTTCCCGGTAGACGCGCACGCGCATCACGACGAGTCCGAGCGCGGTAAACCCGCAGACCAGCACCCCCCCGAGGACGAGCCCGGTCCAGGCGCCGAGCTCCGAGGCGATCAGCGCGGCGGCGGCCGACAGGGCGCTGAACCCCCAGAGGGCCAGCACCGCCTGCCGCTCCGAGAGGCCGAGGACCACCAACCGGTGGGACGGGTGGTCGGCGCCTCCCTGGAAGAGCCGCCGGCCGCTGAACACCCTGGCCAGCGTCACCACCGCCGTGTCGAAGATCGGAATGCTCAAGATCATGACGGGCACCACGAGGGCGAGGGAGATATCCGCCGCGTGCTGCGCCGGGCCCGCGAGGGCCAGGACGGCGAGGGTGAGCCCGAGGAAGCCGCTCCCGGAGTCCCCCATGAAGACCTGGGCCGGGCTGACGTTGAAAAAAAGGAAGCCCACGCACGTCCCCGCCACCAGGGCCGCGGCCAGCGCCGTCGCCGGATCCCCGAACCCGATGGACAGGATCGTCAGGGTGCCGGCGGCGATCGCGCTGATGCCGGCGGCGAGGCCGTCCATGTTGTCGAGCCAGTTCACGGCGTTCGTCAGGCCCAGGATCCACGCCATGGCGAGCGGCGCGCCGACCACGGGCGGCAGGGCCTTGAACGTGACGCCGAACAGCACGGGCACGGCCGCCGCGATGATGAGCAGCGTCAGCTTGAGCGGGTTGGACAGCTCGACGAGGTCGTCGACGAGGCCCACGACGAAGATGACGAGGCCGCCGGCGAGCATCCCCCAGACGGGCAGGGCCCACGGACGCGGCACGAACACCACGAGCCCCGCGAAGATCGCGGCGACGATGGCCGGGCCTCCGGGCCGGGCCACGGGCCGCCGATGCCAGCGATCCGGGGTCGGGAGATCGATCCATTCAAGGTGGAGCAGGAGCCGGCGGAGCCCGGCGGTGAGAAACACCGTCAGCGCGAGGCCGAAGAGGAACGGGAACCACAGCTCAGTGAGTGAACGCACGGATGCTTCGCTGTCCCTAGAGCCTCAGAATTTTGCCATGCGGATCGGCCACCACCCTCGTCGCATTGCGGGTGTCGAAGACGAACGACGCGTGCTCCACTACGCGGGCAAAGTCGATCCCGGCGTGGTCCGTCAGGATGACGACGCAGTCGGCGCCGGCCATGGCGTCGGGGGTGAGCGGGACGGACGCGCACTCCTGCTCGTCGACGAGCACGCGGGGGACGTACGGGTCATGATACGCGATCGCGGCCCCCCGTCGCCGCAACAGGCTGAGGACCTTCACGGCCGGGGATTCCCGGACGTCCGCGATCTCCCCCTTGTACGCGACGCCCAGCGCGAGGATGCGCGCGCCCTCGATGCTCCGCTTGAGGCGCGCGTTGACGGCCTCGGTCACCCGGTCGGCGACGTGATGCGGCATCTGTTCGTTGATCTCGGTCGCGAGGGCGATCAGCTTCGTGTTGAAGTCGTAGGCCCGGGCCTTCCAGGAGAGGTAGTACGGGTCCACGGGGATGCAGTGCCCGCCCACCCCCGGGCCGGGGTGGAACGGCATGAACCCGAACGGTTTGGTGGCGGCCGCGTCGATCGCCTCCCACACATCGATCCGCATCCGCTCGCAGAGCAGGGCCAGTTCGTTGACCAGCGCGATGTTGACGCTGCGAAAGACGTTCTCGAGGAGCTTCGTCATCTCCGCGACCCGCGTCGACGAGACCGGGTAGACGCGCGTCACGACCTGCTCGAAGAGCAGCTGCGCGAGCCGGGTGCAGGTGGGGGTGGTCCCCCCGACGACCTTGGGGATGTCACGCGTGCTGTACCGGATGTTCCCCGGGTCGACGCGCTCGGGGGAGAAGGCCAGGAAGAAATCGACCCCGGTCGACAGGCCGGAGGAGGCCAGGAGGGGCAGGGCGACCTCGTCCGTCGTGCCCGGGTACGTGGTGCTCTGCAAGACCACGAGCTGCCCTGGATGGAGGCGGCGGCGGATCTCGTGGAGGGACGAGACCACGAAGCGGAGATCCGGCTCTTTGGTCGCGGTGAACGGGGTCTGCACGCAGATGATCACCGCGTCGATGTCCCGCAGGGCCTCGAACTCGGTCGTCGCGCGCAGGACGCGCTCGTCGACCAGGGCCTTGAGCGTTTCTTCCGAGACATCCCCGATGTACGACCGTCCCTCGTTGACGTCGTTCACGCGGATCCGGTTGACGTCGAAGCCGACCACCGGGAATCCCACCCGCGCGAATTCGACGGCCAGCGGGAGCCCCACATAGCCGAGCCCGATGATGCCCACCGTCGCGTCGTGGGCGCGGATGCGGGCGGCGAGCGCGTGCGCCGTCGCGGCGACCGGGTGATCGATGCTCACCGGCGCTCCCCGCGGGCGAATTCTCGGAAGTACGCGATCACTTCCTGGAGAATGGCGTCGAGCGTCAGCGTGGGGCGGTACCCGATGGTCGCTTCGAGCTTCGAGATATCGGCCACGCGGTAGCGGGCGTCTTCAAAATCCGCGCCATAGACATCCTCGTACGGGACATGGACGATCGGGGACGAGCTCCCGGTGAGCGCCTTCACGCGGGCGGCGAGGTCCCCGATCGAGACGGCGTCATCGCTCCCGATGTTGAAGGTGCCGCCCACGGCGTCGGGGTGGCTCATCAGGGCCACGGCCGCCCGAACGACATCCTTGACCCACGTAAAACTGCGGACCTGGCTGCCGTCGCCGTGCACGGTGATCGGCGTTCCCGCGAGGGCCTGCTGGACGAACCGGGGGACGGCCATCCCGTAGGCCCCGGACTGCCGGGGGCCCACGGTGTTGAAGAACCGGCCGATCACGACGGGCAGACCGCGCTCGACATGATAGGCCCGCGCCAGATACTCGTCCAAGGCCTTTGAACTCGCATACCCCCACCGAATCGATCGTCCGAGGATGATGTCGTCGGTTTCCCTGAAGGCCCTCGCCGCGCCGTCCACGTTGTGTCCGTAGACCTCAGACGTCGAGGCGAGAAACAGCGTCGCCCGGTGACGGGCCGCGGCGTCGAGGACGATGCTCGTCCCCCCCACATTGGTCTCGATCGTTCGGACGGGCTCGTCGAAGATCAGCTTCACGCCGACCGCCCCGGCCAGATGGTAGACGTGGTCGCAGCCGTCCATCGCCTGATCGACGACGCTGGGGGCGAGGATCGAGCCGCGCACAAACCGAAATCCCGGCCGATCGAGCAGGTGCCGGATGTTGTCTGAATGACCCGTTGAGAGATCGTCCAGCGCAACGACGGCAACCTTGCGGTCGAGCAGGATCTCGGCAAGGTGGGAGCCGATAAAGCCGGCGCCCCCCGTGATCAGGGCCTTCGTCCTCTTCCCTCCTCGTCGATCGGTGGTCAGGAATCGCGCCGGGAGCGGTGACACCCATAGGGTTCGCGGCGTTCCACCGCGTCCCTCTTCCGGCGCGCCGGTGTGGGGGAGGCTTTGTCCCGGTGTTCTTCGAATATCCCTTGGGCAACGGGGGACGCGAGGAGGGCCGGCCAGGGATGCGGGACGAGACCATCACCGTCGTCGGGCTCGGGAGGATTGGGGCGCCGATGCTGGCCTGTTTCGCCGCCTGCGGCTACCATGTCATCGGGCTCGATCTCGACGAGGGGCGCCTGGACCTCATTCGCGAGGGGCGCGCCCCGGTGCCGGAGCCGGAGCTCGAGGACCTCCTGCGATCGAATCGCCACAGAATCACGATCGCGCGGGACTACGACGCGGCCGTCAGGGACTCCGGCCTGACCTTCATTGCCGTGCCGACGCCGAGCCGGTCCGACGGGGCGTACTCCCTGGACCACGTGCTGGCCGCCTGCGCGCGGATCGGCGACGCGCTCCGGCGCACGTCTGACTTCCACGTCGTCGTCGTGACGAGCACGGTCCTGCCGCAGGACCTGGACACCACGATCCTCCCGGTGCTCGAAGACCGGTCCGGCAGGCGGTGTGGACGCGATTTCGGATTGTGCTACAACCCAGAATTCGTGGCGATCGGCAAGGTCATCCGCGGCATGGTGCACCCCGATTTTGTGTTGATCGGCGAGTCGGACCCGAGGTCCGGGGACGTGCTCGAGCGGGCGCACCGGAAGGTGGCCGGCGATCGGGTGCCCGTGGTGCGGACGAACTTCGTCAACGCGGAGTTGGCGAAGATCGCGGTCAACGCCTTTGTCACGGCGAAGATTTCGTACGCGAACATGCTCGGGGAGATCTGTGAGCGCATTCCGGGGTGCGATGTCGACGTGGTGACGTCCGCGATCGGGCTCGACGGCCGCATCGGCTCGAAGTACCTGCTGGGGGGCTTGGGCTACGGGGGACCGTGTTTTCCACGCGACAACGTCGCCTTCAGCGTGATGGCGCGCAGGCGAGGCGTGGAGGCGACGCTGGCCGACGCCACGGACGCCGTCAATCGCCGGCAGGTGGAGCGCATCCTGGAGCGGGCGCGGTCCCTCGTCCGGCCGGGGGCGCGCGTGGGGGTGCTCGGTCTCGCCTACACCCCGAACACCGACGTCGTCGAGGAGTCGCAGGGACTCCTCCTCGCCGGGGCCATGGCGGAGGCCGGGTTTCGGGTCATGGTGTATGATCCGCTGGGCTTGGCGAATGCCCGAATGGTGTTGGGTCGGACGGTCGAGTATGCGTCCTCCGCGGGAGAGTGCATCGACCGGTCCCACCTGGTGCTGATCTCGACTCCCTGGGAGGAGTTCAAGCGGCTAGAGCCCCGCCGGTTCGCCCACAACCCGCGCCGGGTCGTCTTCGACTGCTGGCGAATCCTGCCGGCCGAGGACGTCGGCCGGGTGGCCGACTACGTGACCATTGGGAAAGCCACGGAGCCCCGTTCGGTCCGATCCGCGGATTGACACACGGTCCCCGCGCGCCGTACAATAAGGCGCCTGGAGCGGGGATCGGGGCCGTGGGCCGACTCATCGCGCCCCCGGCGACGGCCCGGAGGAGAGCGATGCGGACGTTCATGGCGACGACAACCGGGGCGGCGAGCGCGGCCAAGTGGTATCTGGTGGACGCCAAAGGGCAGGTGCTGGGGCGCCTCGCCAGCCGGATCGCGCTGGTGCTTCGGGGCAAGGCCAAGCCGACGTTCACGCCGTCGGTGGCCGGGGACCACGTCATCGTCGTGA
>VBAO01000495.1 GCA_005883865.1 Candidatus Segetimicrobium genomatis | reverse complement strand
ACCTCTGGCGGGACAGCGGCAAGACCGTCCTGTTCGTGACCCACAGCCTGGACGAGGCGGCACGCTTGGCGGACCGCGTGCTCGTGATGACCACGGCGCCGGGACGGATCAAGACCGAAGTCGCCGTGCCCCTCTCGCGGCCTCGCGGCTATCGCGAAGTCCGGCGGGACGCCAACTACGGGATGCTGACGGCGCGTCTCTGGGGTGAGCTCGAACGAGCGCCGGACGAGGACGGGGCTCCGCGGTGACGGCCAGACGATCATACCGCGCGCTGACCCTGCTCTCGCCGATTGGGTTCCTGGCGCTGTGGGAGGGGCTAAGCCGCGCCGGCGTCCTCGATGCCCGGTTCGTCCCTTCTCCCAGCACGGTGCTGCACACCCTCGCCGCGATGATCCGCACCGGTGAGCTTCCGTACCACCTCGCCGTGAGCCTCCGCCGGATCGTCCTGGGATTTCTGCTGGGCGCGGCTCCGGCGGTCGTCGCGGGGTTGGCGATGGGGCTCAGCCGCCCGGTGCGTGCCCTGCTCATGCCGCTCGTTTCGGCCATCTACCCGATCCCGAAGATCGCGATTTATCCCTTGATCATCTTCTACCTCGGACTGGGTGAGGCGTCCAAGGTCAGTATCGTGGCGCTCAGCATCTTCTTCCTCGTGCTTCTGAATGCCATGGCGGGTGTCCTCGCGCTGGACCCGACGTACTTCAAGATCGCCCGGGCCTACGGCGCAGACCGCCGCGGTGTCTTCACCACCGTGGCCTTTCCGGGGGCGCTGCCCCAGATCTTTACGGGGTTGAAGTTGGGCATGGGGTTTGCCCTGATCGTCATCGTTGGGGCGGAGTTGTTGGGATCCGATGCCGGGATCGGCTACCTCATCTGGCGCGCGTACCAGATCTTCGCCGTGGACGCGATGTTTGCAGGTCTCCTCGTGACGGCGGTGCTCGGCTGGGCGGCCACCACCGTCCTCGACTGGCTGGAGCAGCGGCTCTTGCCCTGGCGGCCGTGAGCCGCGCATGATCGGCGAACTCGGCGGGCTTGAGGCTAGCGGGCAAACATTCGGATGGCGATCAGGGCTGCCAGCACGATGAGCCCGATCGCCCACCAGGGCATCCCCCGCCGCGGCCGGGTCAGGCGACCTTCGGGCGCGTTGGCGCACGCGTCGCAGAAGTTCCCCACGCGGAGACGGACGAGGCAGTCCTTGCACAGCGGTTTGCCGCACCGCGAGCAGTAGCCGAGCGCCTGGCGGTCGAGGTGGACCGCGCACTTCACCGTTTCGCCCTCCACCCCCGGAGCGCTGCGGCCCGAATCCGCTTGAGGATGGCGATGTTCCTCCGATCCGGGCCGGCGTGGTCGAACCCCGGCGTCTCGATGAACCCCGGCAGTGGTCCGAGCGCGGGGTGCGCGAGGATCGCCCGGAACCCCGCGCGCCCGATCGTCCCTTCGCCGATGTTGTCGTGGCGGTCGATGTGGGATCCGAGCCCGGCCTTCGAGTCGTTCAGGTGGAGCGCCTGCAGCCGCCGCAGCCCGATCGCGCGGTCGCACGCGTCGACCATGGCGGCGACTCCCGCGGGCGTCCGGAGGTCCCATCCGGCCGCGAACAGGTGGGCCGTATCGAGGCAGACGCCGAGGCGGCGGCGCTCCCCCACCTCCCCTCGAGCAAAAGCATCGCCCGCGCGCTCTCGCGCAGGGCCGCCCGGACCGCCCACACCACCCGGGCGCGCGCCTCCCGCCAGGGGGTGCCCATGGCGCTGCCGATGTGCGTGATCGCCGCGAGCCCCTCGAGGGCGTCCATCCCCCGGAGGGCGTGCGTGAGCGCGACGACCGACCGCCGGTACACGCCGGAGTCGGGCGAGGCGAGATTGATGAGGTACGGCGCGTGGGCGACCAGCGGATCGATGCGGGCCCGCGCGCGCCGCCGTCGAAACTCCTCGAGATCCTCGGGGGGATAGGAGACGAGCCGCCACTGGCGGGGACTCCCAACGAAGATCTGGAGGCACTCGCACCCCAGCGCTTGGGCGCGGGGGACCGCGTCGTAAATACGGCCGCGGATCGACACGTGCGCGCCGATGGGCACGGCCCCTGCTTCGGGGCCGCGCGGGGACACCTCCTGCGGCCCGCGGGGCCGGAGGAGGAGCGCCGTCGACCAGCGAACGTGCCCGCGATCCGTGCCGAGCTCGCCACGCGCGGGCTGATGACGGGCGGATGGGGGAGCGTGGGGATGGGCGATCAGGCGCGGTGGGGATTCAGCACGCTCGCGATCCACGGGGGCGGGATCCCCGATGCCAACAAATCCGTGGTCACGCCGATCTACCAGACGGCGACGTTCCGGTACGACACCGTCGAGGAAGGCGCGCGCCTGGGCGCGGAGTCCGGACCGGGCTACTTTTACACGCGGTGGGGGAATCCGACGACGGACGCGTTTGAGCAGAAGATGGCGCTCCTCGAGGGGGGGGAGGCGGCGCTGGCCACCGCCTCCGGGATGGCCGCGATCGCCACGGCCCTCATCACCCTGCTGCGGGCCGGGGACCATGTGGTGGC
>VBAO01000494.1 GCA_005883865.1 Candidatus Segetimicrobium genomatis | reverse complement strand
TCGGCGCTCCCCTCGGTGGCCCGAATCAGGGGGCTGCCCGGCACTCCCCGGATCACCGCCGGGAGCCGGTCCCACAACTTGGAAGCGGCGACCGGAAGGCCCGGGTCCTCCAGGCGCGCAGGCTCGAGCAGCGGGTGAACGTCAAACAGCTCGTTGCGGCGCGCAAAGCTCAGCATATATCCGCCAAGCACCGCCACCTGGCTTCGATATTCGAGGATCGCCAAGCGTTTTGCATCCTGATCGGCTTGCTCGATGGGGTACTCGTTCCACGCCACCTCGCCCGCCTCGAGATCCACCGGCGGCACAAGATACAACCCGGGGGCGTAGGCGCGCGGCTGGGGCCATTCGCCGTGGTGGATCAGATAGGACCAGATGCGGACGGATTCGGCCCACTCGACGTCCTGGCGGAGCAGTTGCTCGAGGGCGGCCATGACGAACGCCCCGGCGGCCCAATGATCTCCATGGGTATCGTCCGGATGGTGCGTCACCACGATCGTCGGTGTCTCGCGCCGAAGCAGGCTCTCGACGTCCTCCAGCACGTTCTGCCCGCAATAAGGGACGCTCAAACGGTACGCCATCGGATAGGGGGAGCGGCTCCGCCGTGTGTACGGCGAGGTGTAGGGATGGTCACAGTTCCAGGCCCGTCCCCACAGGACGGCGAGCCCGCGGTCCGGATATCCGAGGAAGGTCACCTGGTCGGCGGAGAGCCCGAGGCGCCCGGCCGCGGCCTCAGCCTCCCGCTGCCGGTTCTTTCCGTACTGGATGAAGCGGTCGGGCGTGCTGAGCAACGTGTGAAATCCCACATCGACGCCTTTGAGGTACCCGTCGCCGTTGGTGAAGATCACGACGTGCACGCGAGCGCCGGCGTGGACCGCTGCGTGAATCAGTCCGCCGGCTCCAAGCACCTCGTCGTCCGGATGCGCGGCAAACACCACGACGGAGTCGCCGCGCGCGGGGCGGTACGGCGTCCGGGAAGGAATCGCAGCGGCGGGCGCCCGCGCGGTCACCGGGGGCGATTCCCAGCCGCTGACCAGCCCCGGCCCCTGCCACAGAAGCCCCGCAACCACGAGCACCCCCGCGGCTCCTCCCAATCCCCTCTTCCGTGACGCTCGCGCCGTGGACTCCTCCTCACGACCTTCGGTCGATGCTGCGGGCCATGCGGGGGCTGACACCTAGGAGGTTTCGCAACCCGGCAGCAAACCCCTCCATGGCTCCGCGGGCGGGCCCTCGGTCTCCGCTCTCCGGGCCTTGAAGCGATGAGGGAGGACCGCCGGCCCTCCCCCACACCGTTCTTGCCCTGATCCGCCGATCCCTAGACGGTGCTTCAACGCGCCTCGCCGTCTCAGTCCGGCAGCTCGGCCAGCCGCCGCTCCAGAAACCTCCGCTCCGGCTCCTGCCGCGTAAGATCGAGGGCCCGTTTGTAGGAGGCTCGGGCTTCCGCGGTTCTCCCCAATCGCCGGCACAGATCCGCCCGCCAGCGGGCCGTCGCGCATCGCCACCGCGACGGCGCGGTTCAGCTCGACGACGGGCGACGGCTCGGCCCGCGCCAGCACGTCATACAGTCCGACGATCTGGGCCCAGTTCGTTGCGGCGGCGGTGGGCGCCTCGGCGTGCACCGCGGCGATCGCCGCCTGAAGAGTGTACGGGCCGAACCGGCGCGACGACAACGCCCGCTCCACCAACGCCGACCCTTCCGCGATCTGCTCCCGGTTCCAGAGCGAGCGGTCCTGGTCGCCCAGCAGGACCAGCTCGCCCGCCGGCGACGCGCGTGATGCGCGCCGCGATTCCTGCAGCACCATCAACGCCAGGAGTCCCATCACCTCGGGCTCCGGCAGCAATTCCATGAGCAGCCGCCCCAAGCGGATCGCCTCGCCCGAGAGATCGTGCCGCGTCAGCGATTGACCGGATGAGGCGGCATACCCCTCGTTGAACACCAGGTAGACCACGCGGAGCACGGTGTTCAGCCGGTCCGGCAGATCGTCACGCGACGGCACCCGATAGGGAATGCGGGCGTCGCGGATCTTCGCTTTGGCGCGCACGATGCGCTGGGCCACCGTGGCCGGGGCCGTGAGAAAGGCCCGCGCGATCTCCTCGGTCGTCAGGCCACATACTTCGCGCAGCGCCATCGCCGCCTGGGCGTCCGGCGGCAGGGCCGGATGGCAGCAGGTGAAGATCAGCCGCAGCCGGTCGTCCTCGAGGCCCTCGTCGTTCGACGTTGCGACGTCACTCGTGTCGGCGTCGAGTTGCTCGGCGAGCTTCGCCACCGACGCGTCGAACCGGGTGCGCCGGCGCATCGCGTCGATGGCCTTGAAGCGGCCAGCCGACACGAGCCAGGCCCGAGGGTTGGCCGGCATGCCGTCCCGCGGCCATTGCTCCACCGCCGCCGTGAAGGCATCATGCAGGGCTTCCTCGGCGAGATCGAAGTCGCCGAGCAGGCGAATCAACGTGGCGAGGACGCGGCGCGAGTCGGAACGGTAGACGGCATCAACCGCCTCCCGCGTCCGTTGAGCCGCATCCTCAGTCATCGCCCCACCCCTCCCGGTGCCCGCGCCTCCGCGACGCCGGCACGCCCCCCCCGCGGCCAGCGACGACGTTTTTGGCCGGGCATGTCGATCTCGAGCCACTCCATTCGACTATGCAGCGAGGGGAGGAACCACACGTCACTAATTTACCAAAGAGCGGGAGGGGACAACGATGCGATTCATGATGCTGATGATCCCGAAGGGGTACGAGAAGGCCAAGCCGGACGCCGTACCGGACGCCAAGGCCGTTGCGGCGATGATGAAGTACAACGAATCTCTGCAACGGGCCGGCGTTTTGCTCGCCCTCGACGGCCTCACCCCGCCCTCGATGGGGGCGCGCGTCTCGTTCTCCGGGGGAAAGGCTAAGGTGACCGACGGGCCCTTCATCGAGACGAAGGAGGCTCTCGGCGGATACTGGATGATTCAGGTGAAGTCCAAGGAAGAGGCGATCGAATGGGCGTCACGCTGCCCCGCCTCGGACACCGAGGTGATCGAGGTTCGCCAGGTGTTCGAGATGTCGGACTTCCCTGCCGACGTCCAGGAGGCCGCGGGCAAGTTTCCCGAGATGCAGGCGCAGCCCAAGCCGCGCAAGGGGTCGTGACGCCGTCGTCGCGGGCCGTTTCGATCTTGCGCCGGCGAACGGAGATGCTCTACTCTAAGAC
>VBAO01000133.1:6780-12373 GCA_005883865.1 Candidatus Segetimicrobium genomatis | reverse complement strand
GCGGGCGAGGCGCTGGTAGTCGGCGAGCGTGACGACCTGATCTGGGCGCGCGATGTCGAGCAGGTGATGCGGTACGCGCGCGCGGTCCCGCGCCGTGGGCTTGGCGGTCCCGATGTCCATCCCGCGGTATAGGGTCCGCGAGTCGGCGCAGACGATCTCCGCCCCGACGGCCTCGGCGAACGCAATCGCCGCGGACGTCTTCCCCACTCCGGTCGGACCCGCAAGAACGACGAGGCTCGGGCCTCGCATCACACCTCGCGCGCTAGCGGCGCCGGCGACGACGGGGCCGCACCGGGCCCTGGCCCGTCCCGGGGGCGGGAGCGGGCCCAGGACTATTCGGAGCGGCCGGCACGCCCCGTTCCCCCCTTCCGCCCTGCCTGTCCCCCGATCTTTCAGCGGGGGGCCTGCCCCCCCGCCCTCCCCCCGCATGGGGGGCATGAGGGGTCCCCCCGCGCTGGGGGAGGGGGACGACGGGGTGCACGCGCCGTTCGGGGTGCACACCCCGTCCGGGGTGCACGGCGGCGGCGGCGGCGGCCGCGGCGGTGGTGCTCGCGCCCGTGGGGCGATGCGGACTGTCGTCGAGCCAGATGAACTGCCGGGGCGGCGAACGGCGATCCATTTCGTAGAAGGCGCGATACAGGGTGCGCGCGATCTCGACGGCCCTGGCCGCGTTCTCGGCGGTGAGCAGGGCTTCAACCGTGGTCTCCCCGCCCCGGCCCGCCTGCTGGACCTCTTCGTATTCACCCTTGTAGTGGGTGAGCAGGTTTCGCCAGATCCTCAGCGTGGACAGCGCCCGCAGGTCCTTGCCGTCCTCAACGAACGTTCTCCCCGTCTTACTGACCAGGCGGGTGACCTCCAGCCACTTGCCCTCGGGCGACATGCGGTCGTAATGACGGTACCGGCTCCCCAACCGGTCCCCGCCCACCATGTTGATGAACGCCTCGAGCGCGAGGAAGGACATCAGGAGCGAGACCAAGCTGTGCGTCTGTTCTCCCTCCCGGTCCGGCGGCGTCGCGCGCGCGCACCGGGCCGCGGCTTCGGCATGTTCGCGGGCCAGGGCAAACATCATCTGCTCGAGATGGGCGCGTTCCCACACCTGCTCTCCCGCATCGCCCCCGCCCCCCGGAGAGGGTGCGGCATGCGGTGCGGTCTGCGGCGCAACACGCGGTGCCGTCTGCGGTGCGGTTGGCGCGGGCAAACCTCCGGGCGGGCCTCCCATCGGAGCTGGCGCGGAGGGCAGCGGCGTGGAGCGGCGGCGGCGACGTCGGCGTGGCATGGTAATTGAGTTCGGTGGAACCGAGGGGGACCCTGCCGAGATGCGACGAAAAGAATTACGGACCATGCGCGAGCTCACGCCGATGATGCGCCAGTACCGGTCGCTCAAGGACCAGCACCCGCATGCCATTCTCCTCTTCCGCCTCGGTGATTTCTTCGAGGCGTTCTTCGAGGACGCGCAGGTGGTGGCGCGGGAGTTACAGCTCACCCTGACCAGCCGGCCTGTGGCGAAGGGCCGGCGGATCCCGATGTGCGGCATCCCGCACCACGCGCTGCACACGTACCTGCGCCGCCTCATCGACCGCGGGCATCGGGTGGCGATCTGCGACCAGGTCGAAGACCCGCGGCATGCCGGGGCGCTCGTCCGCCGGGAGGTCGTCCGCGTCGTTACGCCGGGCACCGTCGTCGAGGACGACCTTCTCAGCGCCCGCGAGAACAACTTCCTTGCGGCGGTGGCCTCGCGTGGGGACCAATGGGGAGCCGCATTTGCCGATCTGTCCACAGGAGAGTTCTTCGCGACTCAGGGGGATGTTCCCGATCATCTCCACGCGGCGCTTGCGCTCTGGCATCCCCGCGAGCTGCTCGTGCCCGACGATCCCGGCGCCGGCGTTGTCATGGAGGAAGGGCGTTGCGAGAACATCTCGGGGTCGCGACCCTGGACGCGTTCGGTCTGGCGGAGGCCCCGCTGGCCACCGCGGCCGCCGGAGCGCTCGTCCAGTACCTCCGGGAGACGCAACGGGGGTCCCTGCCCCACCTACGCGCCATCCGCTTCAACCCGCGATCGTCGGGAATGGTCATCGATGAGGCCACGGAGCGGGCGCTCGGGCTGTGGAGCCGGGGCGCGACGCTCCTCAGCGTGCTCGATCTGACGGAAACGCCGATGGGGGCGCGCCTCCTCCGGCGCTGGCTGCAGCAGCCGCTCCTCGATCCCGCGCAGATCACCGCCCGCCTTGATGCGGTAGACGCCTTCGTGCCGGACGCCGCGGCGCGCGAAGCCCTCCGCGCCCGCCTGAAGAGCCTGGGCGATGTCGAACGGTGGAGCGGCCGCCTCGCTCAGGCGGCGGGGACTCCGCGGGATCTCGCCGCCCTCCGCGCGTCCCTCGAGGCGCTGCCGGCGGTCGCGCCGATCGTGGCACGGTATTTCGCCGCCGCGATTCGCTCGCTTGTGGGCCTGGTCGACGCGCCTCCTCTCTCGCCAAAGGACGGCGGGGTGATCCGGCCCGGGTTCGACCCAGAGATCGACCGCCTCCACGAGGGAAGCCGCGCGGCCCGCGAGTGGATCGCGGGGCTGGAAGCCTCCGAGCGGGCGCGGACGGGGATTCGGAGCCTCCGAGTCGGCTACAACCAGGTGATGGGTTACTACATCGAAGTCAGCAAGGCCAATGAGCATCTGGTGCCCCCGGACTATGTCCGAAAGGGCACGCTGGTCGGCGCAGAGCGGTACATCACCGCGGAGATGAAGGAGCGCGAGGCCCTCGTCCTGACCGCGCAGGAACGGATCGCCGCCAGGGAATACGAAGTGTTCTGCCAGCTCCGGGACGGCGTCCGCGCGCAGATCGACCGGCTGCAGGCCGCAGCCCGGGCGGTCGCGGAGCTCGACGTGTACGCGGCACTCGCCGAGGCCGCCGTCCGCCACCGGTATGCGCGCCCGCAGCTCGCGGAAGGGCGGGTCCTGCGCATCGCCGAGGGCCGGCACCCCACCGTCGAGCAGGCGATCGGGGGCAAGCAGTTCGTCCCGAACGATGTGATGCTCGGCGCCGACGACCGGGACATCCTGATCGTGACCGGGCCCAACTTCGGCGGCAAGAGCACCTACATCCGCCAGGCGGCCCTGATCGTCATCATGGCGCAGATCGGCAGCTTCGTGCCCGCCCGGGAGGCCGAGGTGGGACTCGTCGACCGCATCTTCACCCGGGTCGGGGCCACCGACGACCTCGCGGCCGGCCGCAGCACGTTTCTCACCGAGATGATCGAGGTCGCACGCATCCTCACCCAGGCCACACCCCGGAGCCTCGTGATCCTGGACGAGGTGGGGCGGGGCACGAGCACCTACGATGGGATGAGCCTCGCGTGGGCCGTCGTCGAAGACCTGCACGACCGGGTGGGCGCGCGGACCCTCTTCGCCACGCACTACCACGAGCTCACCGAACTCGCCTCGCAGCTCGCGCGGTGCGCGAATCTTCAGGTCCTGGTCCGCGAAGAAGGGCAGGACATCGTCTTCCTTCACCGGGTCGCGGAGGGAGCCGCAGCCTCCTCGTACGGCATCCACGTCGCCCGCCTCGCCGGGGTGCCGGAAATGGTCACACACCGGGCCCGCGAGGTGCTCGCCGGTCTCGAGGCGAACGCGGCGAGCCAGCGGACGCCCCGGAAGCGTGGGCCCTCCCGAGGCCGGCAACTGGCCCTCCCCCTTCCCTCCCCCGTGGAGGAGGCGCTCCGGCGGGCGGATCTCGCCAGGATGACACCGCTCGAGGCCCTCAACTTCCTATCCACCCTGCGCACGCTCGTCGAGCAACCTGGGGAAGGCCCCCCAATCGCGGATGCCCCAGGCGCAGGACCAATCTCCCCCATGCCCCCCATGCGGGGGGCAGGCGGGGGGGCGGGCGGCGGGGCAGGCGGCGGGCGGCAGGCCGGGGCCGTGGTCCCGTTCCCCAAGTCTCCGGGCGACCCGTCCCGTCGATGACCGGCAACCAGGGGATTCAGGTCCTTCCCCCCAGCGCCGCCGAGCGGATTGCGGCCGGGGAGGTGGTGGACCGTCCCGGGTCGGTGGTGAAGGAGCTCGTCGAGAACAGCCTCGATGCCGGCGCGCGGCGGATCACGGTTGAGCTCGTGGGCGCGGGGCGCCGGCTCATCCGCGTCACGGATGACGGCGAGGGGATCGCCGCCAGCGAGCTCCCCCTCGCGTTCCAGCGGTTCGCCACCAGCAAGATCCGCGCCGCGGAAGACCTCCAGCGGATCCACACGTACGGGTTCCGCGGGGAAGCCCTGCCGAGCGTCGCGGCCGTCTCGCGCGTCGAGATGGTGTCCCGCGTGCGCGATGGCGAGGCGTCCGGGATCACGATCGAGGGAGGCACGCAGAAGTCTTTGGGCCCCGCGAGCGGCCCCGTGGGGACCACGGTCACCGTGGAGAATCTCTTCTTCAATACGCCGGCCCGCAGGCGGTTCCTGAAGTCGCCCGCGCGCGAAGCGGCGGTGATCATCGAGGCCATCGAGGCGCTCGCGCTCGCCGCGCCCGATGTGGCGTTTCGCCTCATCGACGAGGGGCGGGAGATCCTCTGGTACCCCGCGGAGCCGTTCGCCGATCGGGCCAGGCGCGTGCTCGGCCCGCGCGTGGCCGCCCACACCCTCGAACTCTCCGCGCGGGCCCCCGTGGACCTCGAAGGGATCCTCGGCACCCCCCAGGCCGCTCAGTTGCGGCGGACGCACCAGCGGTTCCTCGTCAACCGGCGGCCCGTCCGCAGTCCCCTCCTCGCACGCGCGCTGACGGAAGCCTACCATACACTCATCCCCGACGACCGGCACCCGGCCGCGGTGCTCGCACTCCGCCTTCCGCCCCAGGAGGTGGACGCGAACGTTCATCCCCGAAAAGTCGAGGTCCGGTTCGTGGACGAACGGCGGCTGTTCGACGTGGTCACCCGGGAGGTCAGGCGCGCCCTGCTTCGCGTTCCGCTCGTGCACGTCGTGTCCGGCGCCCGAACGGCAGGGCTCGGCGACGTGCCGGCGGGACCGGAGGAGCGGCCCGCGGATGGCCGATCGCCGGCGCATGACGCGCCGGCAGCGGGCCTCCTGCTGGCCCTATCCACCCCCGACGCCCCCCCACGCGCCCCGGTCCGCTGGCCGTCGATCCGCGTGATCGGTCAGCTCGCGCTGACCTATATCATCGGCGAAGCCCGCGGGGACCTGATCCTCATCGACCAGCACGCCGCGCACGAGCGGGTGCTCTTCGAGCGGCTGATGGCCCGCCGGGCCGGCGAGGCGGGAGTGGCACAGGGGCTCGTCGCCCCCGTCGTGCTCGACCTCGCGCCTGGGGAGGCGGAAGTGCTTCCCGAGCTATCGCCGGCGCTTCGCGCGATCGGGTTCGAGGTGGAGCCGTTCGGTCCGGCGACCGTCCGCCTGACGGCGGTCCCGGCGATCGCGGCGGGACGGGGGCCCGAGGCGCTGTTCCGGGCCTGCCTGCACGACCTGGAGGGCGACGACGGGCCGCACGCCGGGCGCTCGCTCGAGGAGCGGCTCGCGATCGCGACGGCCTGCCACACCGCGGTGCGGGCCGGAGACCCGCTCGACCTCGTGGAGATGGCGGCCCTCATCGAGGCGCTGGGGC
>VBAO01000133.1:0-6644 GCA_005883865.1 Candidatus Segetimicrobium genomatis | reverse complement strand
AGACACGACGGAGGGGACGTGCGCGCCGGCCGTCGGGGCGCCGGTCGATGGCAGCGTCGGAGGGACCCCCCGCACCGGCTGAGCGGAGCCCTGCTCTATGATGCCGGGCGGGGGTGGCAGCGCTGCTGGCTTGAGAAACACGGACGGCTTCGTCGGCCGGGACGGACTCCCTGCCGGACCCGACGAGGGTGAGGGCGGAACAGAGCGGATCACCGGAAAGGCGGGCCGGGCAAGCGCCGAGTGTTTCGAGGACGCCACGCGGTCGAGATACGCCGAGACGTCGAGAAACGTCGCCACGGTCACGGCCACAAAGAAGAGGAGAGCGCCGAAGGCGATCTGGCCGATCGTTAGCCGTTGGGAAGCCTTGCCGAACCTCAGATGCAACACCGCGCACCCCATCAGCTCAGACGACGGCACTTCCCGGGGTTCCCGTTGGGATTCCCGAATACCTTCCGTTCAGGCCGGGCAGGCGGCGTCGACGCGGCCGCGGAGCACCCACGATCCGGCCGAGGTGATCTCCGCCGGCACCGTCCGGCCGACCAACCCGGCGTCGCCGTCCATGGTGACCACCTTGTTCGTCCGGGTGCGTCCGATCACGCCCCCACGGGTCCCGAGGTTCTCCACCAGGATCTCCTGGCGTGTGCCGACGAGCGTGTGATTGACCTCGGCGGCGATCCGCCCCACCAACTGGTTCAGCGCGTGGAGCCGCCGCCGCTTGATCGCCTCCGGCACCTGGTCAGGATACCCGGCCGCGGGGGTCCCTTCCCTGGGGGAGTAGATCGCGGTGTTCACGACATCGAACCGGACCTCGTTGACCAGCCTCACGGTGCCCTCGAACTCTTCGTCGGTCTCCCCGGGAAAGCCGACGATGACGTCGGTCGTCACGCTGGCCTGCGGCATCGCCGCACGAATGGCGTCGATCGTCGCCCGGTATTGCGCCGTCGTATACGCCCGGTGCATCCGTCGCAGCATCCGGTCGTCTCCCGCCTGCACCGGAAGGTGGATGTGCTCGCACACCTTCGGCAGGCCGGCCACCGCCCGGATCAGCTTGGGGGTCATATCCCGGGGGTGGCTGGTGGTAAACCGGATCCGCTCGATCCCGCCGACCTCGTGGACCACCCCGAGGAGATCCGCGAGGTCGCGCCGCGGGGCGAGATCGTGGCCGTAGCTGTCGACGTTCTGACCGAGGAGCGTCACCTCGCGGTACCCCTGCGCCGCCAGTCCCTCGACCTCTCCTACGACGGCCTCGGGTGGGACGCTGCGCTCGCGCCCTCGGACGTACGGGACAATGCAAAACGTGCAGAACTTATTGCACCCGTGGATGATGTTGACGAACCCTCGAATGCCGCTCCCCCGAAGCGCCGGAAGCGTGGGCAACGAGCGCTCGCGGTCCGAGCGGTCCCACACCTCGTAGACAGGAAGGCAGCCATCCCTGACCTGCCGGATCAGCTCAGGCAGGCGGTGGATGTTGTGGACTCCAAACACGAGGTCGAGATACGGAGCGCGCGCGCGGACCCGCTCCCGGTCTTTCTGGACGAGGCATCCGGCGATCCCAAGGATCAGCCCCGGACGCTTCCGCTTGAGGGCGCAGAGCTCACCCAGCCGTCCGTAGGCCTTGTCGTCGGCGCCCTCGCGAACGGTGCAGGTGTTGAGCAGGATGATATCGGCCTCGTCGGGACTGTCGGCCGGCAGGTACCCCATTCCGGCGAGCAGGCCGGCCATCGCCTCGGAATCCCGAACATTCATCTGGCAGCCCTGCGTGATGATGTGGAACCGCTGTGGCGCGCCCATCCCCCCGTCCCCCGGCGCCATCCTCCCTGCCCCCCATGCGGCCCGCCGCGCCGCTCCCCTCAAGTCTACCCGCCTCGCACAGCGGCGTCCAGCGTCCGCCGGAGATCCGAGCGTCGGGAGGGGGGCACCGGCCGGCCGGCGGGTGGAGGGGCCCCTAACAGGAGGTTCGCGGCAGGCCCCGAAAGAATGGAAACTGGATATTCGAGGGGGGGCCGGCGATGCCGACGGCCGTGATCGCCATTTGCTCGAACCCGGACTGCAGCCGTCACGCGGCTGCACCGTACGCCAGCGAGTTGCCCCAGAGCTGCCCGACGTGCGGCGCCCTCATGCTCGACCGGTGCTGGAAGTGCGAGCGGTCCCTGACGGACCCGTTTACGGCCTACTGCACCCACTGTGGTGTGCCGCTCAAACGGATCCTCCCGAGGCTCGAGCCCCGGGCGCCGCTGCTCGCGATTTGCGCCAACCCCGAATGCGACGGCGCGGTCGAGACCATGCTGATCGCCAGCCAACCCTCGCGGTGCCCGAAATGCCACTCGCCGCTCATCTCACACTGCTGGAAGTGCGGCGCCCGTGTCGTCGACCGGCAGCAACACTACTGCCAGGTATGCGGGGTGCCCCTCAAGCGGCTCGCGGTGCGCCCCGGCTAGAGCTGGAAATCCACCAGCGCCGTCACGCCGACGCCGTAGACCCGGTGGAGGTCTCCGGCCAGGGGATTGAGGCTGTCGACCGGAACCAACCCTTTGAGCCGCACTGCGCCGAGGAACGACCCCTCGATTTGCGCCACCGCCTGGACTTTGTTGACCGCGGCCGCCGGCCCCTGGACCTGCGCCGCCCCGATGTACGACCCCGGGTTGCTCGACACGATCCCGATGCCGACGCTCAGAATCGGCACGACCTTGGTCATATCCCTGTTCCGGGCCTTGTTGTTGAGCATCAGCGAGTTGATCGCGCTGTTGATCTGGTCGCCGTAGGTCTTGACGACATAGCCAATCCCAAACAACTTGATGGCCGTCGTAATGACGTTCGTCTGGCCCACGACCGGCTGAATCGCCCCGCCGATCAGCCCCCCCACGAGCACCGCGGTTAGGACTCCGATGCCAAATCGCTTACGCATGGTCGCCTCCCATCGATGTCAAATTGCCGTGACGAGCGCCGCCGCCGTCCACGATCTCGATGGCCTCCCCGGCGGTGACGGCGCCTTCCGCCAGGACCCGGGCATACACCCGGCTCTCCCCGGGATGCTGCTCCTGGTGGACGCGACTCGGGTCTCTGTCGAGGAACGACCCGCGGATCGTCCGGCAGGGCGCCGTGAAGCGCGTGATCTCGAGCACGACCTCGCCGACCCTGAGGCGCGTCCCCGGGACAACCAGGGACCAGTCCAGCCCCTCGACCGTCAGGTTCTCGCCCGTGGTCCCCGGGCCGATCGGATGCCCTTCCGCCGCAATCCGGGTGATGACCTCGAGCGAGAACAGGCTGACCGCCGCCTCCGGTCCCCCGTGCCGGGGGTCGTCATGACCATCCCCCTGGAGTCCGGCGCGGTGGATCGACGCCGCCGCCACCGGCCGCTTCGGCACCCCTCCCCGGGACACGTTGATCGACCTCACGATCCCCTGCCTGCCCCACGCCTGCTCCCCGCTTGCTCCTTGCCTGCTCCCCGATCTTTCAGCGGGGGGCCTGCTCACCCGCCGGCGGCCTCCGCCACATCTTCGAGCGACCGGCCGGCCGTCTCCTCCCCGAGGAAGAGCACGATCAGCGCAGCGATGACCAGCGCGCAGGCGAACACGCCCAGCGCCACACCGCGTCCACCCGTCCAGGAGTGGAGGAGCACCCCGAGCACCGCAGGTGCCAGGATAGCCCCTATGCGCCCGGCAGCGGAGGCCCACCCCACCGCCGTCGCTCGGATCCGTGTGGGATACAGCTCCGCGGCGTAGCTGAGGATCACCGGCCAGGCAGACAGGACGCCGCCCGCTAGGAAGATCGCCGCCACGACCAATCCGGCCTCCCCCGTCGCGCCCCCCATCCCCCACGCGCCCAGCGCCGCCGTGCCGAGCCCGGCGATGATCACCGGCTTGCGGCCCACGCGGTCGATGAGCAAGGTCGCCGCGACGACCGGCAGCGCCATCACGACCGACACGACGAGCGCGGCGCGCGCCGCATCCGGGAACCCGGCCGCCACGAGGAGCGCCGGCAGCAGCACCACCGGCCCGTTGTACGCCGCGATCATGACGAACCAGACCGCCCACAGCACGATGCTGCGCTGCCGGAACCGGGGGCTCCACAACTCCCCGAGGTGCGCACGCAGCGAGACCCGCCCCGCCCGCTCCTGCGGCGGGAGTTCCGGCCGCGTGCCGAACCGGTCGGCGAGCGTCTGCGCCAGGGCTTCCGCCTCGCGCCGGCGACCGTGGGCCAGCAGATACCGGGGGGACTCGGGCACGAGTGAGAAGCCGACCGCCGCGAGCGCGACCGGCAGGAGGCCCACCGCGAACATCGTCCGCCACGCGATCCCGTGGGCCAGGACGACGCCGCCGAGGGCGGCCACGATCCATCCCAGGACCCAGACGACCTGCGTCCAGCCCATGAGCGCTCCGCGCGAGGCCGGGGGGGCGAACTCCCCGATGAGGCTGGTCGCCACCGGCGCGACCCCTCCAAACCCCGCCCCGCCGAGCAGCAGCAGGAGCGCGAGGACGGGCAGCGACGGGGCGAACGCGGCGGCTCCGAGCGACAGGCTGCTGAGCGTGACCGTCGCCGCGAACGCCAGCCGGCGCCCGAGCGAGTCCGCCACGTACCCGATCAGGAGACCGCCCGTGAGCTGGCCGGCGCCGGAGGCCGTCACGAGCAACCCGGCCTGGCCCGGGGTGAGGCCCCACGCCGCCTTGAGCCCGACCAGGGCAAAGCTGATGATCCCGAGGTTCAGGCCGTTGCTCCCGAAGGCCAAGCTGGCGAGCAGGGTCACTCGCCCGTGGAGGGTGCGCGCCGCCCGCATCAGGGCTGCGGGGCCCCGAACGCGTCGATCCCCGTGATATCCCGGCCCAGGATCAGGGTATGGACGTCGTACGTCCCCTCGTAGGTGTCCACCGACTCGAGGTTCGCCGCGTGCCGCATGGCGTGGTATTCAAGGGTGATCCCGTACCCGCCCAGAATGGTGCGCGCCTCCCGCGCCACCCGCAGCGCCATCCGGACGTTGTTTCGCTTGGCCATGCTGACCTGCGTGTACCGCAACTCCCCCCCATCCTTGAGCCGTCCAAGATGGTAGGCCAGCAACTGGGCCGTCGTGATCTCGGTCAGCATGTTGACGAGCCGCTCCTGGATGATCTGGGTCGCGGCGATCGGGCGGCCGAACGCCACCCGCCCGAGGGCGTAGGCCAGGGCTTCCTCGTAGCACGCGATCGCGGCCCCCACCGCCCCCCAGGCGATCCCGTAGCGGGCCTGGGTCAAGCAGGCCAGCGCCTTCCCGAGGCCCACGGCCTTGGGCAGGGCATCCTCCTCCCGCACGCGCACGCCCTCCAAGACCAGCTCGCTCGTGACCGAGGCCCGCATCGATGCCTTGGTGTGGATGTCGTGCGCCGAGAACCCGGGCGTCTTCGGGTCCACGAGGAACCCGCGCACCTGACCGTCGTCCGCCTTCGCCCAGACGAGCGCGACATCGGCGATCGATCCGTTGGTGATCCACATCTTCGTGCCGTCCAGCACCCACCCGTTTCCGGAGCGGCGGGCGCGGGTCTGCATCGCTCCCGGATCGCTCCCCGCGTTCGGCTCGGTGAGCCCAAAGCATCCAATCCGCTCCCCCGCCGCCATCGCCGGCAGCCACGTCCGCCGCTGCTCCTCGCTGCCAAACGCGTGGATGGGGTACATGACGAGCGCGCCCTGGACCGAGGCAAACGACCGGACGCCGCTGTCTCCGCGCTCGAGTTCCTGCATGATGAGCCCGTACGCGATGTTGCTCATGCCCGCGCATCCGTACTCCTGGGGGAGATTGGCGCCGAACAGCCGCAGCGCGCCCAGCTTCGGCACCAGCTCCCGCGGGAACTCGCCGGCGAGCCACGCCCGGCCGATCCCGGGGACGACCTCGCGTTCCACGAGCCGCGCGACGGTCTCGCGGGTCAGGCGCTCCTCCTCGGTGAGCAGCGGATCGATGCCGAAGTAATCCAGCCTGCCGGTTCCGGTGGTCATGCTCCACCCATTTCGCAGGCCGGGCGGGGGTCTCCTGTCCCACACCGCCCACCGGCCGGCGCATCGCCGGAAGAGGATGGGATCGCCGCTGTCGCGTAACTCTGTGCAAGACACGCAGCGGAAGGGGGAGACCGATGCCTGACACGATTCGCCTCGTCGACTATTTCTATATCGAGACCGCCGACAAACCGGGGGAGGGCGCCCGAGTCCTCGGAGCCCTGAGGGACGCCCACGTCAACCTTCTCGCCTTTCACGCCTTCCCGAAGGGCCGGCGGGCGCAACTTGACTTCGTTCCGACGGATCCCGCGGCCTTCAAGGCCGCGGCGAAAAACGCCCGCTGGAAGGCCGTCGGGCCGAAGAAGGCGTTCGTGATCGAGGGTGAAGACCGCGTGGGCGCGCTGGTCTACTATGGGACGCGGCTGGCGGACGCGAAGATCAACGTGACGGCGATCACCGCCGTCGTGGCCGGACCGGGCCGGTTCGGCGGCATCTTGTGGGTCAAGCCCCGCGACGTGAAGCGGGCGGCGAAGACGCTGGGCGCCGGCTAGAGGCCTAGGGCCGAATCAGACCCTGACGGACGGCGTACCGGACGAGCCCGGCGGTCTCGTGGATGTCCAGCTTGATCATGATCCGCATGCGGTGGGACTCGGCGGTCTTGACGCTCACGCCGAGGAGGGCGGCGA